>DASROG010000089.1:0-6458 GCA_035646995.1 Myxococcaceae bacterium | reverse complement strand
GAATCCCCAGTGAATGGGGAAGCCGATCTGCCAGACCCGTTTTCCGTCGAGGTCGAAGTGGGGCATCCGGCGGGTCACCATCGCCGGGCCGGTGATCGACGCCCGGGCGGAGCTGATCCGCACCATGTCCCCGTTCTTGATTCCTTTCTCCTTGGCCAGCGCCTCGGGGATCTCGAAGAAGATGCCCGGCTGGACCTGGTTGAGCCGTCCGCCTTCCTGGTGCTTGGTCCAGTAGTGGAAGTGCTCGGTGAGACGGTAGGTGGTGCAGACGATCGGATAGTCCGAGGTCTTGCCCCAGGTGTCCTTGTCGCTGGTGAATCGCTTCACCACCGGGCTCGCGCTCACCTTGGGGTGGAGGGCGTTCTCCACCGGGGCCTCCACCGGCTCGTAGTGCTCGGGGAAGGGCCCGTCGTTCAGCACCGGAGCGAAGAGGCGCCCCACGCCCTCGGGGAGCATGATGAAGGCTCCGAACTGTCCGGGCGGCGAGTCGGGCTTGAAGTCCGGGACGTCCCCCACCCATTTCTCGCCGTTCCACTGGATGCCGGCCCGCTTCGGATCCCAGGGCTTGCCGGCCGCGTCGGCGGAGGCGCGGTTGTACATGATGCGACGGTTGGCCGGCCAGCTGAAGGCCCACTGGTGGAACATGCCCAGCCCGAGCGGATCGGCGTTGTTCCGGCGCATCGTGAGGTTCCCGGCTTCCGTGTAGCAGCCGGAGTGCAGCCAGTTGCCGCACATCGTGCTTCCGTCGTCCCGGAGCTGCCCGAATCCATCGACCTGCTGTCCGGCGGTCTTGAGGATCTTCGGCGGGTCCTTGGACTTCGGATCCTTGGGCGGCTCGACCAGGTCGCCGAGGGCCTTTCCGCTGATCTCCTTCAGCACCTCCCCCAGGTCGGGATTGGTGTTGCTGGTGTAGGCCCAGGAGACGTTGAGCACCTGCTCCGGGAGCGCCCCGCCCTCCTTCTTGTAGAGCTCGCGCACCGCGAGGAACATCCGGGCGATGACCTCCTGGTCGCTCTTGGCGTCCCCGGGAGGATCGACCGCCTTCCACTTCCACTGGATCCAGCGCGCGGAGTTGGTGAACGTGCCGTCCTTCTCGGCGAAGTTCGCCGCCGGCAGGAGGTAGACCTCGGTCTGGATCTGCGAGGCCGGCGGACCCTTGAGCTGCGCGGGCGCCTTCCAGAACACCGCGGTCTCGGTCTCCTGGTTCTCCACCATCACCAGCCACTTCAGCTTGGCGAGGGCGGCGACCATCTTCTCCGAGTTGGGACCGGTGCCGATCGGGTTCATGCCGAAGGAGATGAAGCCCTCGGGACCCGGCTCCTTGCCACCGACGCGCGTGGAGTGGCCCCGGTACATGTCGTCGAACATGTACGCCCAGGAGTAGTTGCCATCCGCCTTGGGGAGCCAGCCGTAGCCGAAGTCGTTCTCCTTGGTGGCGGTCTTTCCGTAGAGCGCCTTGAGAAGCGAGACCATGAACTTGGGGTAGTTGCTCCAGTAGTTCATGGACGCCCAGGCCATCTTGTTCAGCGTCCAGGGCGTGCTCTTGTCGAGGTACGTGGCGAGGTCGGTCAGCGCACCGTTGGGCGTCTTGAGGTAGCCCGGGAGGATGTCGAAGGTCCCTCCCATGTCGGTGGCGCCCTGGATGTTGGAGTGCCCGCGGAGCGCGTTCACCCCACCACCCGGCCGGCCCACGTTGCCGAGGAGGAGCTGGAGCATCGCCGCGGCGCGGATGATCTGCACCCCGGTCGAGTGCTGGGTCCAGCCCAGCGCGTACAGGATGGTTCCGACCTTCTCCGCGTTCCCGGTGGAGGTGACGATCTCGGCCACTTTCAGGAACTGGGCCTTGGGCGTGCCGCAGATCTTCTCCACCATCTCCGGGGTGTAGCGGTCGACGTGCTTCTTCAGCAGCTGGAAGACGCATTGTGGATTCTGCAGCGTCTCGTCCACCCCGTAGGCGTTGCTCTTCTCGTCGGGGCGGTAGCCCCAGGCGGTCTTGTCGTACTCGCCCTTCTTCTCGTCGAAGCCGGAGAACAGGCCGTCCTGGAAGCCATACTTCTCGCCCACGATGTACGAGGCGTTGGTGTGCACCTTCACGTAGTCGGCGTGGTACCGCTTGGTCTCGATGGCGTAGCGGATGATGCCCAGGAGGAAGGCGATGTCCGCCCCTGCCCGGACCGGAGCGTAGACGTCAGCGACCGCCGCCGTCCGCTGGAACCGCGGGTCCACGGCGACGATCTTCGCCCCTCGCGTCTTCTTCGCCTCCAGCGCCCACTTGAAACCGCAGGGGTGATTCTCGGCCGGGTTACCTCCCATCACGAAGACGACGTCTGCGTTCTTGATGTCCACCCATCCGTTCGTCATCGCACCGCGACCAAACGTGGCGGCCAAACTGGCCACCGTTGGGCCGTGTCATACTCGTGCTTGCGTGTCTCGGTAGGTGACTCCGAGGCCGGCGCCGACCTTCCACTGGAGGAAGTTGAACTCGTTGGTATCGGTGCAGCCCCCGATCATCACGATGCCCGGGGTGCGGTTTACCGTCTCGCCCTTCGCGTTGGTGGCGACGAAGGTCCTGTCGCGGGTGGCCTTGATGTGGCGGGCGATCCCCGCGATCGCCGCGTCCCAGGAGATCTCCTCCCACTTGTCCGACCCGGGACGCCGAACCTTCGGCGTGGTCAGCCGTCCGGGATGCTGGATGTCGTCCTTGAGGGTGATGCCCTTGGGACAGAGCGTTCCGCGATTGATCGGGTGATCAGGGTCCCCCTCGACGTGGACCACCGACGCCTTCACGTTCTTCGCCTTGTCCCCCAGCGTGTGGATGATGACGCCGCACGACACCGAGCAGTACGGGCAGGTACTCCGCGTCTCGGTGGTGCGGGAGATCTTCAGCTCGCGCATCTCGGCGCGGGCCTCTGAGAGATCGAAGACTCCCAGGCCCATTGCGCCACCGACGGCGGCCGTACCCTTGAGGAAGGTTCGGCGGTCCACGTGCATGGAACCCCTCCAGCGCAAGCGTTTCCGCGACGGGCATGAACGCTGACCGCGGCGCACACGGGTGTCAAGAAGCGACGGGCGGTGACGCCCGGCGTCATTCCCCTCTGACAGAGCGTCGAGGTCCCGTCGAAACAACCGTGCAACGAAGCGCCGGCCTCGTGTCGAGGCGCCAGGTCAGGCCGCCAGGCCCCCGGCGCGGATCGCGAGCCGCACGTCCTGCGCGCGGCGCGGATCCCGCCGGAGCGCTGCGGGGGCGATCCAGCTTCTCCGCACGGCGTCCGACAGGGCGTCGCTCGACACCACCAGTCCCAGGATGAGCAGGACCATCGTGCTGACTCGCTCGTAGAAGCCCAGCTGAATCGCGTTGTAGAGCTTCAGCCCGAGACCGCCGCCGCCGAGGAAGCCGACCAACGCGGAAACACGCAGGTTGAACTCCCAGCGGAGCAGCCCGTAGCTCGCCACCAGTGCCCGTGCCTGGGGCCACGCTCCCCAGAGCGTCCGTACAGGGGCGCTCGCCCCGGCGGCCTCCAGGACCTCGAGCGGCTCGGGCGGGACCTCGTCGAGCGCCTCGGCCCACAGCTTTCCGAGAACCCCCGCGGTGTGCAGGCCGAGCGCCAGCGCCCCGGCGAACGGGCCGAAGCCCACCGCCACCAGGCAGAGCAGGACCCAGAGCAGCTCGGGGATTCCACGGAGCACGGCCAGCGAGGTGCGGGCGAGCGTGTACACCCCGGCGCCGAGGCGCGCGGCCCCGGAGCGACCGGGGGCCCCCCTGGGACGAACCATCAGCCCGGTGCTCGCCAGGGGGCCGAGCGCGGTGGCCAGCACCACCCCGAGCAGCGTTCCGGCACCGGCCACGGCCAGCGTCTGGAGCAGCGGGCTCCACAGGGACGCCAGGAAGGCCGGGGAAAGTTCGGGAGGGAACAGCTGGGCCGCGAAGCGCCCCATCCGCCCCAGGAGCCCCTGGTCAGCGCCGCCCAGGAGCTCGGCGCCGTGGAAGGAGAGGGCCACCACCGCCAGCGCCCCGACCTTCAGCAGTCTCCGCCGGCCGGGCGCGAGCGGGGCCGTTCCGGCCGTTCGCGCGCTCCGGCTCGCTCGGCGGAGCAGACGGCTCACCGCCTCGCCCGCCAGCATCAGCCCGAGCAGCGCGAGCAGCAGCGTCGAGACCTGCCGGTACTCGAAGAGCCGCATCGACAGCTGGAGCTCCTGGCCGATCCCCCCTGCGCCGACGAAGCCGAGCACCGACGCCGAGCGAATCGCGCACTCCAGCGAGTAGAGGGTGTAGCTCACCAGCCCGGGCAGGGCCTGCGGCACGAGCGCGAAGAGCACCAGCGACTCGCGACGCCCCCCCGACGCCGCGAGGGCTTCTCCGGGCGAGGGGTCGACGTCCTCGAGGAGATCGGCGTACACCCGGCCGAGCACCCCGGCGTACGAGACCCCGAGCGCGAGCGCGCCGGCGCGGGGACCGAGTCCCACGGCCACCACGAACAGCAACGCCCACAGCAGCTCGGGCACGGCCCGGAACACCCGGAGCGCCCCGCGCGCCGCGAGGTGAGCCAGGAGCAGCACGCCCGCCCACCCTCCGTTGCCGGAGGCCAGCACTCCGCGCCGGAAGAGCGTCGGCGTGGCGAGGATGCCCAGCGGCACGGCGACGAGGACCGCCAGCGCCGTCCCGGCGATGCCGATGGCCAGGGTGCGGGCCACCGCTGCGGCGACCACGGCGAGGAAGCCCGGCGACACGTCGGGCGGGAACAGCCCGCGGAGCAGCCGCCTCAGCCCGTCCAGCGCGCTCGCGCTCAGCAGCGCTCCGGGGGAGACCTGCGCCTCCACGAGGCTCCACGCCAGGAACGTCCCGACGAGGAGCAGCTGCACCCGGCGCGAGGCGAGAAGCGCGCGCATCGACGCTCACCGTGCACAGGCGACGGCCTGGGCCCGCTCCCTCCTGGCGTCCGCCACCTGCTCGGGAGAGGCGCGCGGGTAGAGCGCATCCAGCATCGCCGGGGTGACCTCCGGGGTCGGAACGTCGAACATCACCCGTCCGGCGCCGAGGCCCACCACCCTCGGGAAGTTCCGCAGCGCGAAGTCCACGTCGTGCATCACCGCCACCAGGGTGCGGTCTCGGGCAGCGACACCGAGGAGGAGCTCGCCCATGCTGTCGCGGAGCGCCGGGTCCAGGGAGGAGAACGGCTCGTCGGCCAGCACCGTCGTGGGCTCCTGCACCAGCACCCGGGCGATGGCCACCCGCTGCTGCTCGCCCCCCGAGAGCTCGTCCCCGCGCGCCGCAGCCCGGTGGAGCAGCCCCACCGCGCCGAGCGCCGCCTCCACCCGGGCCAGGTCCCCGGACGAGGGCCGCGCCCAGGCGCGCATCGCCTCGGCGAAGGACCAGTGGCCCACCCGGCCGAGCAGGGCGTTCTGCCGCGTCGTCAGCGACGGCACGAGCCGCGGCTGCTGGAAGACCGTCCCGATGCGCCGGCGCACGGCGCGCAGCGCTCGACGCGAGAGCTGCGACACGTCCCGCCCCTCGAAGAGCACCGTGCCCTCGCTGGGGCGGAGGGTGGTGTTGAGCACCCCGAAGAGAGTGGTCTTCCCGGCCCCGGACGGCCCGAGCACCACCAGCCGCTCACCCGGCGCCACCTCCAGGGAGACCCCGTCCAGCGCCGCCACCCGCCCCGCCCGTCCGTCGAAGCGACGGCTCACCCCCTGGAGGACGAAGGTCACTTCAGCAGCCCCTCGCGCACCGCGGCCTCGCGGAGCGGCGCGTACGCCGCCGTGTCCACCGGCACGTAGCGGCCCTTGGCCGAGAGCAGCTCGAGGATCGGCCGGTCCTCGGGCTTGCCGGGGTCCAGCGCCAGGAAGGCGTCGGCGATCTTCCGCGCCACCGCCGGGTCCAGCTCCTTCCGGGCCGCCCACACGTAGTCGACGAACGGCGGGGTGGTCCAGAAGACGCGGACCTTCGTCGCGTCCACCTTTCCCTCCTTCGTGAGGCGCTCCCAGACCGCCTCGTCGAGCGCCCCGGCATCGACCCGGCGCTCGGCCACCGCCAGCGCCGTCGCGTCGTGCCCGCCGGTGTAGACGGCCTGGTCGAGCACCGCCGGGTCCACCCCCTCCTTCCGCATGAAGTAAGCGGGCATCAGGTGACCCGAGGTGGAGTTCACGTCGCCGAAGGCGAAGCGCTTCCCCTTGAGATCGCCCAGCCCCCGCACGTCGTCGCGAGCGGTGATGAACTTGGAATGGAACTCGCGGTCACGATCCCGCTGCACCAGGGGGACGGCGCCGTCGCGCTTGCTGGCCTGGACGAACGTGAATCCACCGAAGTGCGCGACGTCGACCTGTCCCTGGACCAGCGCCTCCACCACCGCGGCGTAGTTCTGGGGGATGGTGAGGGAGACCTTCCGCCCCGTCGCCTTCTCCAGCCGTGCGACGAGCGGCTCGGCGTCTCGGAGCATCTTCGAGGGATCCGTCGTGGGGAT
>DASROG010000088.1:0-5873 GCA_035646995.1 Myxococcaceae bacterium | reverse complement strand
GCCAAACACCTCGTTACGCGCCCCCGGCGAGGTGTCCCCGCCGAGGTGTCAAACACCTCGTTACGGCCCCCCCCCGCGAGGTGTCAGACACCCCGTCAGGACTCCTGGTCATGCCTCGTCGTGACCCCTCCTTGGGCGCAGAAGGCCCCCTGGAGCCCAGTCTTCCTGCGCTGTTGCGCCCCCCTGGCCCGGGTGCTACACGCGCGCCGGTTCTTTGGAAGACGGGCGGAAAGACGAGAACGGGAGCGAGCTGAGCCCCGAGGCCCGCGCGCAGCGCGCGGCGGCGCCCTACATCAGCGCGGTCTGGCGGGTCGTCGGCGGGATGCTGGTCGGTGGCGGCGCGGGATGGTTCATCGACGGCAAGCTCCACAGCTCACCCTGGGGCCTGATCGTCGGGCTGTTCCTCGGGATGGGCGCGGGCTTCTACGCGATGATCCAGGCCCTGAGCTCGATGAACAAGCGATGAGGCTGCTCGGGTTCATGGGCGCGCTTGCGCTGATCGGCGCGCTGGGCTGGTGGGCGACCGGAACGCTGCCCACCCGGGCGGGGGTGGTGGCCTCGGTGCTGGCGAGCGCGGTGGTGCTGGTCGGGAAGTCGATCGCCGTCCGGAGGAGTATCCAAGTGGCGCTGGGGGCGAGCGTGGCGGGGCTGGTGCTGCGGCTCGCGGCGTGGTTCGGCGGGTACCGGTGGGTCCGGGCGCAGCACGAGGACGTGGGGGCGTACACCCTCGCGTTCTTCGGCGTGTTCGTGGTGGCCCTGTGCCTGGAAATGACATACGTGCTGGTCGCCGCGAGGGGCCAGCGGCGAGGAGCGACGTGATGCGGCGGTGGCTGTGGTGCGCAGTGCTGTCAGTGTCGATGGTCGCGCGGGCCCAGGAGGGCCATGCGCCGGCCCACGATGCCGAGCCTGCGTCCGGCAAGCATGCGGTCGAAGCACATGCGGCCGGGGGCCACGAGAAGGTCGACACCTCGACCTACATCCTCGAGCACGTCGCGGACTCGCCGGAGGTCGAGTTCCAGGTTCCGCTCTCCGACAAGGAGTTCATCATCCACTTCCCGGTGTGGCGCATCCCGCTGAAGTCCGGCGCCTGCCCGGCCAGCGCCGAGGAGCCGGCGAGCGTCTCCGAGGGCTGTCTCGACATCAGCCTCACCAAGCACACGTTCTGGATGCTGGTCGGCTCGGTCATCGTGGTGTTGCTGTTCGCCTTCGGCGCGAACCGGGATCCGAAGCAGCCCGTGCCCCACGGCCCACGGCAGAACATCCTCGAGATGCTGGTGATCTTCGTTCGCAACGAGGTCGCCATTCCGAACATCGGGAAGGAAGAAGGGCCGCGGTACGTCCCGTACCTCCTGACGGTCTTCTTCTTCATCCTCACCCTGAACCTCCTCGGTCTGGTCCCCTGGGCCTCGACGGCCACCGGCAATCTCGGGGTGACGCTCGCGCTAGCGCTCTGCACGTTCATCCTCACCCAGATCGCCAGCGTGAGGGCGGCGGGCGTGGTCGGCTACCTGAAGCACATGACCGGCGGAGCGCCGTGGTGGATCTGGCCGATCATGGTGCCGGTGGAGATCCTCGGGCTCTTCACCAAGCCCTTCGCCCTGATGCTCCGGCTCTTCGCCAACATGCTGGCGGGGCACATCGTGCTGTTCAGCCTGCTGGGGCTGATCTTCATCATCGGGCACGTCGCGGTGTCGGTGGTCGCGGTGCCGTTCGCGATCTTTATCTACCTGCTGGAGCTCTTCGTGGCCTTCCTGCAGGCGTACATCTTCACCATGCTCTCCGCGCTCTTCATCGGGATGGGAGTGGCGATGGGCCACCACGACGAGCACGGGCACGAGGAGCACGCCGAGGCACACGACGTGGCCCACGGAAAGCCGCAGCCAACTTCTTAACGAACCCCGCGGCCGGATGCGGCTCGCGGGAGGTCGTCCAAAAGGGCATCCACGACCCCCCCACAAGCGGGTCCAGACGTCGAAAGTTACAAACAGAAAGTCATGACCAACCTCGCTTACTCCTTCCTCTCCGCCGGCATCGGCGCGGGCCTGTGCGTGCTGGGCGTTGGCCTCGGCATCGGCCGGCTCGCCGCCTCGGCGCTCGATGCCACCGGCCGTCAACCGGCGGCCACGGGCGACATCCGGACCACCATGCTCATCGCCGCGGCGCTCATCGAAGGCGTCGGTCTGTTCGGCCTCGTGGTGAGCATTCTCCTCGCGACCAAGGCCGGCTGACACCGGTCGACCTCGGGCCCGGGGGTTGCTGAAGTCGGCGCTCCCCGGGCTCCTGACTCCCAGAGACACTCGCCATGCCCATCGTCCTCGCCGCCTCCAACCTCGTAGACGTTCGTCCCGGCCTCATCTTCTGGACGCTGGTCACCTTCATCCTGGTGGGCCTGCTGCTCCGCCGAGTGGCGTGGGGGCCCATCCTCAAGGTGGTGGACGAGCGGGAGAAGACCATCGCTGCGTCGATCGAGTCGGCGAAGCGCGAGCGTGCCGAGGCCGAGCGTCTCCTCGCCGAGCAGAAGGAAGCCATCCAGAAGGCCCGGGCCGAGGCGGCGGAGATGATGCGGCGCAACGCCGAGGACGTGGAGAAGCTGCGCAACGAGCTGATCTCCAAGGCGCGGGCCGAAGCCGAGGCCCAAAAGACCGATGCGCTGCGGGAGATCCAGAACGAGAAGGCGAAGGCCGTGAACGAGGTCAAGAACATCGCGGCCGAGCTCGCGATCCAGATCGCCGAGCGCCTCCTGAACGAGCGGCTGGACGCAACGAAGCAGAAGGAGCTCGCCAGCCAGTATCTGGCCGAGATCTCGCGGAGCTCCGGGAGCACCGGTCGGCCCGAGACCAGGGGCTAGGACGGCGTTCAAAGCGGACTGCGAGAGCTTGGCACTCGGGATCGGCATCGTCGGACTGCCCAACGTGGGCAAGTCCACGCTCTTCAATGCCCTGTCGTCGGCGGGTGCGCAGGCGGCGAATTACCCGTTCTGCACCATCGAGCCCAACGTGGGCGTGGTGCCGGTGCCCGACGAGCGGCTGGACAAGCTCTCCGCACTGGTGAAGCCCCAGAAGACCGTCCCCACCTCGCTCGAGTTCGTGGACATCGCCGGCCTGGTCCGGGGAGCGAGCAAGGGCGAGGGCCTGGGCAACCAGTTCCTGGCCAACATCCGGCAGGTGGACGCGGTGCTACACGTGCTGCGCTGCTTCGAGGACCCCAACGTCACCCACGTCGAGGGCGGCGTCGACCCGAAACGCGACCGGGACATCGTGGACACCGAGCTGTGCCTCAAGGACCTCGAGACGGTGGAGAAGCGCCGCGAGCGTGCCCAGCGGAACGCCAAGGCCGGCGGCAAGGCGGGAGACGAGGCGAAGGCCGAGCTGGCGCTCCTGGACAAGGTGAAGGGCGGTCTCGACGCGGGCATCACCGTCCGTGCCCAGAAGCTCACTCCGGACGAGCACAAGCAGCTCCGGGAGCTGTTCCTCCTCACCGACAAGCCGGTGCTCTACGTGGCGAACATCGGCGAATCGCAGCTCGGCAAGGAGGACACCGACCCCCACGTGGCCGCGGTCCGGGAGCTGGCGAAGGCCGAGGGCGCGGAGATGGTGGCGCTGGCGGCCGGCATCGAGGCGGAGATCCAGCAGCTGCCGCCCGAGGAGCGCCCTGGATTCCTCGCCTCCGTCGGACTGTCCGAGCCGGGCCTGCACAAGGTGGTCCGCGCCGGCTACCGGATGCTGGGGCTGCAGACGTTCTTCACGGTGGGTGAGCAGGAGTGCCGCGCCTGGACGTTCCACAAGGGTGCGAAGGCCCCCGAGGCGGCCGGGGTCATCCACTCCGACTTCGAACGGGGCTTCATCAAGGCCGAGGTCTTCGACTGGAAGGACCTGATCCGGCTGGGGAGCGAGGCCGCGGTCCGGGAGAAGGGCCTTCTGCGCATCGAGGGCAAGGAGTACGTCGTCCGGGACGGCGACTGCATGCACTTCCGCTTCAACGTCTGAGGTGGCCCGGGCGGAGCACCGCCCCTCGGGCGGCCACGGACGAGCCTCCGGCACGGACCGGGCGCGACGTCAACATGACCGGAGGTCCGGGGGCCAGGCCGACCCCGGCTGGAGCGCGAGAGCACGCGCTCTTCGCGCTCGCACCGTCGCTCGCCGGCCCGTATTGTCCCGCGCCCGGTGGCGACCCCCGACACGGCCTCGATGCGGCGCGCGTTCGCCGCGCTCGTCGGACAGATCGGTCCCGAGACGGACCAGATGATCCTCCGCGCCCGTGCGTCCGGCGAGCGCTGGGTGGCCGGTGTGCGGCTATTCCTGGTGGCCGGGCTGAGCGCGCTGGTCCTCGCCGTGGCACCGGCGCAGCGCTGGACGGGGCTGACCCTGCTCCTGGTGGTCGGGTTGCTCCATGCCCTGCTGCTCGCCTGGCTCGCCTTCCGGGTGTTCGAGGAGTGGGTGCCGTGGCTGAGCTGCGCGGCGGACGTGACGCTCACCACCGCGTGGATGGTCTTCGTGCTGCGCCACGGCGGCGCTTCGGCGGTGAGCCAGGCCCGGACGTTCTACGAGCTGTACTTCCTGGTCATCATGAGCGCCGGGATGCGCTACGACTGGCGCCTCTGCATCTGGACCGCGGGGCTCTGCATGGTCGAGCATGCCCTGCTGCTCCTGGTCCTCGCCGGACCGCTGCGGCTGGAGAGCCCCGTCGAGGGCGGCTTCGCTCCCACCGGTCAGGCCGTGCGCTTCGTGCTGCTGGGGCTCGGTGGAATCATCATGGCCGCGGTCGCCCAGCGGGCGAAGCGGTTGCGCCTGATGGTGGGGGTCGATCACCTGACCGGGCTCTCGCAGCGGGCTCCCTTCGTTGAACGGATGGACGAGGAGCTGGCCCGGGCCCGGCGGCGCGGTGCCCCGCTCAGCGTCGCGATCCTCGACCTGGACGGGTTCAAGGCGTTCAACGACACCTTCGGTCATCCGGTGGGGGATCGCGCGCTCCAGCTCGTCGCGACCCGGCTCCGCTCCTCGGTTCGGAAGAGCGACCTCGTCGCCCGGTTTGGAGGCGAGGAGTTCGTCGTCGCCTTCCCCGAGACCGAGGTGGAGCAGGCCCGGCAACGGCTGGAGCACATCCGGTCCGAGCTGGCGCTGGTTTCCATCCAGGTGGGCCTGGGCGAGCACCGGCAGGTCACGGTCAGCGCCGGCCTCGGGAGCTGGCCTGCGGACGGCGAGACCTTCGACGCGGTGCTGACCAGCGCGGACGCGCGCCTCTACGAGGCGAAGCGGCGCGGCAAGAACCGGGTCGTTGCGCCCGAGACCCCCTTCCTGGGCCCGCCGCCACGCGACCCACCGCCCGGGACCTCGCCGGAACCGTTAGGCTGACGCCGCATGGGAGCACTGCTCGTGGCCTGGGTCGTCGTGGACGCGCTGCCACCGCCGCCCACGGACGGTGGCGCAGCTTGCGAGCAGTGGACGGATGGCGCGCGGCGGGCCGTTCTCGAGCGTCGCGCCCGCGGCACCGAACGTGCGGTGGTGGCGGTTGCCGACCCGGCATTCGAGGCAGAGGAGTTGCGGCTTGCCCTTCCCGGGAGCAGACCTACGACCCCATGAGCCTCAAGGCCGAGCTCGAGCGGCTGGGACTGCTGACGAAGGGGGCGCATCTTCCGCCCGTGCAGCAGCTGCTCGTGCTCTGCGACGCCGGCGTGCTCGAGGGAGGGCTCTCCGTCGCCCTGGACCTCCGCCCCGACGAGCTCATCGGCCCCTTGTGCGAGCGCATCGGGGGCTCGGCCCGGCTCCTGAAGGTCTTCGACGTTCGCGAGGACCCCGAGGTCTCGCTGATCGTCGACGCCGGCCAGGGCGAGGAGAGCTGGGAGGTGCGGGAGCCGCGCGACCTCGTCGAGCGCT
>DASROG010000087.1:0-6305 GCA_035646995.1 Myxococcaceae bacterium | reverse complement strand
CAACGCCCGGCTGGCGCTGGCGCGGCACGCGGAGCAGGAGGCGGTGAAGGCGCGGATCAAGGAGGTGGAGGAGCGGGCCAGGACGTACCGGCTGGCGAGCGCCGGCAGCTCCGAGCCCGCGCCCGACGCCGGGAGCCAGTGGATGATGGCCGCGGTGAAGCAGGTGGAGGGGGCGGTCGGCTCGGTGCTGGAGATCGGCGAGCTCGCCCTCCGGACTCACACCTGCGCCGCGTTCCTCCTGGCACCGGACGATCGGACGCTGCTGCTCCACGACTGCCGGACCGGATCCGAGCGAGTGCAGCGGGGCGCGGTCCACGCGGGAGAGGGCATCCTGGCCGGGGTCCTGAAGCGGTCGGTGCCGGTGCGGATGGTGTCGCCCTCGGGTCTTCGCGGCGTGACCTGGTACGAGAGTGGGCCGGCACCCCGGAGCGTCTGCGCCGTGCCGCTGGTGGAGGCGGGAGGGCAGCTGCGCGGCGTGCTGGTCGCCGACCGGATGGAGCCCGAATCGTTCGAGGACCGGGACGAGACCCTGCTCCGGACCCTCGCCGGTGAGGTGCTGCGGGCCATCGAGGTGGAGCGGGTGCTGGTGGAGATCCGCCGTGCCCGTGACGAGAAGGTCCGGTTCTTCAAGGCCATCGAGGACCTGAACCGCGCGGCGAACCTGGACGCGGTGTTCGGCGCGGTGCTTGACGGGGCGCGGCAGCTCGCCGGCCTGGACTTCGCGGCGATCACCCTGGTGAGCGAGCACGACGGCAAGCGCGAGCACCGGGTGGCACGGATGAGCGGGTCGAGCCCGGCGGGCAAGACGCTCGAGGGCCGGGTCTTCGCCGACAACAACGGGCTGGTGGCCAACGTGGTTCGCTACGGGACGCCCTTGCCGGGCCGGGACCTCCGGTCGATGGACCGGCAGGTGGTGTTCGACGACGACACCCGGGTGCGTGGCCTGGGCGCGCTGAAGATCCTCCCGGTGGCGGCGGGGGACCGCATCCTCGGGACGCTGGTGGCGGGCGCGCGGCGGAAGGCGTCGCTGGACGAGGACGCGCTGCGGATGCTCGAGGTCATCGCGCTCCAGGCGGGGCAGGCGGTGCTGCGGGCGCAGCTCTTCGATCAGACCGAGCGGCTGGCGACGACCGACGGCCTCACCGGCCTGCTGAACCACCGGTCGTTCCAGGCGCGTGCCGACGAGGCGCTCGCGCAGGCTCGGCGCTACGGCCGCGCGTGCGCGGTGATGCTCACCGACGTGGACCACTTCAAGGCGGTCAACGACACCTACGGCCACCCGGTGGGAGATCTGGTGCTCAAGGGCGTGGCGCAGATCCTCCGCGAGAAGGCACGCGACACGGACCTGGTGGCGCGCTACGGCGGCGAGGAGTTCGCGGTCATCATGCCGGAGACGGACGGGAAGGGCGCCCTGGTCATCGCGGAGCGCATCCGCGAGGCGGTGCAGGAGACGGTGTTCCAGACCGAGCTCGGGCCCCTCCAGATCTCGATCTCGGTCGGCGTCGCCGCCGCGCCGGTGAATGGCAGCGCCAAGCAGGAGCTGATCGACCTGGCCGACCAGTGCCTCTACTTCGCGAAGCGGAACGGGCGGAACCGATCGGTCCTGCCACCGCAGATGGAGTCCGCGCGGCGATCGGCCTGAGCCGCGCCGTGCCGCCGCCTACGGACAGTTCACGTCGTTGTAGGTGTTCTTCGGCTCACCACTGGGAGCGTCCTGATCGAGACCGACCAGGGCGGGGCAGCCGTCGCCAGGAGTGGTCGAGGAAACGCTGGAGACGTACCAGCGGTCGAGCTGGGCGTCGCTGTCGATGTTGCCCCAGGCCGCGCCGCCGAAGGACCCGTTGGAGCTGGCGATGTTGGGCACCACCCCGACCAGGTTCGCGACGACGACGATGCTCGAGCCGAGCGGGGGGATCGGAGCGTAGGTGACGGTGGCCGGGGCAGCGTTGGTGGCCGCCACGGCCAGGTTGCCGTGCTTGAACTCGTCGGCCAGAACGTCGCCGTCGGAGCCGAGGGTCGCGCCGGCCGCGGTGAGACGGGTCTCCTGGGTGCCACAGTTCTCGTCGATGCGGGGCGTGGTGTTGAGTGTGTAGTGGTAGCGGTTGCCGCGCTCGGGGTTGAACCCGATGAAGTGGATGTTGCACGAGTAGGTGTCGTGTTCCTGGAGGTATGCCCGCTCGGCGGTGAAGAGAGCCTTGAGATTGGCTTTCACCTCGGCCTGCTTCGACCGAGCCTGAAAACGGATGAAGTTGGGAATCGCCAGGGCGGCGAGGATCCCGATGACGGCCACCACGATCATCAGCTCGACAAGCGTGAAGCCCTGTGGGTGCTTCTTCATGAGGTGTGCGATTCCTGCGTCGCGGGTCAGCACGTGCAGCGTCCATTCCAGTGCGACTGCGGCCAGCGAGGCCAGCAAAACCCCACGGAATCCTGCCGGGAGGGCGGTCAGCTATGACCCAGGTGCCCTGCTCGGTCACATTCATGCGAGTTGCCTGGGGTGATTGGACCTCGGATGAGGCCTGAGGCGGTTGCGGTTGCCCTGAGCGGATCCACCGATGCGGCGCTTCGCGCCGAGGCAGACGCGTGCGCGGAGCGCTGGAGACTGCCGCTGCTGCTCCGCCGGCCG
The DNA here is from genome assembly GCA_035646995.1 of Myxococcaceae bacterium. Classification (GTDB taxonomy): domain Bacteria; phylum Myxococcota; class Myxococcia; order Myxococcales; family Myxococcaceae; genus RPRB01. The sequence continues at coordinate 3,679 of DASROG010000087.1, read as the reverse complement.
AAGGCCCCGCTGCGAGAACTGCTCGCGCAAGCAGAGGTGCTGGTGGTGTTCGGTGAGAACGCGGTCTCGCTGTGGGACCGGCTGGGCCATGTGGTCGGTGGGCCCGGCCTCGCGGCGCTGAGGCTGAAGGAGATTGCGAAGGGGAGAGCGGAGGACCCGCTGCAGCGAATCGGGGAACTCGCGCCGGGGGAGCGGGTGCTGGACGCGACGCTCGGGTTCGCCCAGGACGCGCGGGTGGCGGCGCGGCTGGTCGGCCCGGGTGGGTCGGTGCTCGGCGTGGAGTCGAGCCTGCCGCTCGCGGTGCTGGCGGACGCCTCCCTGCGCCGGGAAGGCTCGGCGATCGAGGTACGTCACGCCGACTCCGGGGAAGTGCTCCGGGGACTGCCGGCGGCGAGCGTGGATGTGGTGCTCTTCGACCCGATGTTCGGCCGGGCGCTGGCTTCACAGCCCGGCTTCGAGATGCTCCGGCGGCTGGCGAATCCGGCGCCGCTCACCGCCGAGGTCCTCGCCCAGGCGCGACGGGTGGCGCGACGGGCGGTGCTGGTGAAGGCGGCCCGGTACACCCCGATGCTCCGGAACCTGGGGCTTCGGCACGAGCACACCTCCCGGAGCGCGCCGGTGGTCTGGGCCCGGGTCCCGGCCGTGCCCGCCTGAGCCGTCCTCCAGTGCTGCGGCCACCGCCCTCCTCGGGTCCAGCCCGCGGGAGGTGCGTCGTCCGGTCCGACCCCTCGGCGGTGGGCTCGGCGTCGTCACCTCCCCGGTCGGGCGCACGCGGGCTCGGGGCGGACGATCCCACCGTGGGATAGGATGAGCACGCGTCTGGTGGCCGGAGGAGGGAGGCCGATGGGGTTCGCGACCTTGCTCGCCATCGCCCTGCTCGGAGCGGGGGCCGAGGACACCCCGGAACGGCGTGCCGCGGCTTCGTCCGAGGTCGAGAAGGCGCAGGGTCGAGGCCTTGTCGTGGACACGTCGGCCGTCTCACCGCCACTTCGCATGCGACACGGCTCCATCGACGGCGAGAAGGTTCGAGAGGTGGTCTCGTCGCATCGCGCCGAGCTCCGAGGCTGCTACGAGCGAGGGCTCCTCGAGGACTCGCATCTGTCGGGCATGTGCACCGTGCGGATCGTCATCGCCAAGGACGGCACGGTGGGTACAGCCGGCATGCAGGGCTCCACGCTCCACTCCTTGTCGATGCAGCGGTGCGTGCTCCAGCTCGTCCGGACGTGGCGCTTTCAGCCGCCCGCCGACGGAAGGCCCGCCGCCGTCGACTACCCGCTGATCTTCCGGAAGGAGGAGCGCGACGCTGGGACCTGAGCTCCGGACGCAGGCGGCGGTCCCGTCTGCAGGGCCGCTGACGGGCTCAGGACAGTGGTAACGACGCCTGGCCGAAGACGTACTTCCAGCCTTCCGGGGTCCGGACGTAGGTGTCGCTGAACCAGAGGCGCCGCTCGAAGGGCTTGTTCTCCCTGACTCCCTTCAGCCAGAGCAGCGCGGTGACCACGGCGGTGTCACCGAAAACCCGCACGGTCTGGGTGCCCGGCTCCTCGTCCTGTTTCTCGTAGACGATCTCCCGGGCCTTCGCCGAGTCGATCAGCTCCTTCCGGTTGAAGGTCTTTCCGTTGCCCAGCACGAGGATGAAGCGCTCGTGCAGGACTCGGCCCATTCCTTCGGCGTCGTTGCGCTTCACCGCCGCCTGGTACTCGGTGTCCAGCCGCGCCACCTCCTTGCGATCGGTGTCCTCGGAGGCGAGGGCAGTGAACGACAGACTCGTGACGAGGCCAGCGAGCAGCCGGGAGATGCGGACAGGGGTCATGGGCTTTCCAGGGCTGGAGTTGGCGCATGCTCGTGCGGGAGCCGCTTCGCCCGCTTGTCAGAAATTGCGCTCCGGTCGTTCCGGGTCTTGCTGAAGCGCCGTGGCGTCGTTCGGCAACCGTCGCCTTGTCTCTCCGAGCGGCGAAGGGCAGCATCGCGGCTCTGCGGAGGGCCCTCTGCGCCGCCTCGTTCCTCCAGCCATCCTCCTCCTCGCGGCGGCCGGGCTCCCTGGCTGCGGCGCTGGAAGCTCCACGCCGCCACCTCCTCCCCCGGCTCCTGCAGTGTGCGGGGCCGGTCAAGCGGCGTCGAACACCCCGCGTACTCTCTCCGGCGCCCTCACCTACGAGCGAGTTCCCGCCACGCCCTCCGGTCTCGACTACGCCAGCATCAGCCGCCTTCCCATCCGCGGCGCGGTGGTCGAGCTCCTCGCAGCGGGGGCGACCCTCGTGACCACGACATCGGACGATGCCGGTCACTTCAACGCGTCCTGGACCGGTCCCGCCATCGTGACGGTGAGGGTCAAGGCCGAGACCGTCCAGCCGGGCATCCGGGTGGAGAACTCCTCTGCGAACGACGCCCTCTACACCCTGGAGTCGTGCGTGGACTCCGCACTGACGCCGTTCACGGAAATCAACGGCAGCACCGGATGGGGAGGCACTCGCTATACCGGCCCGCGGACGGCCGCGCCCTTCGCCATCCTGGATACGATTTACTCTGCCTCTCGCGCTTTCCTCGACGAGCGTCAGGTCGCCTTCACACCGGTGATTGCCAGCTGGAGCGTGCGGAACCCGCCCGAATTCACCCGCTATGATCCCGCGACCCGGCGCATTCTCCTGTCGGGAATCGCCGACGAAGATACCGACGAGTTCGACGTCGGCCTCATCACTCACGAGTGGGGGCACCACTTCATCCACACCCTGAGCCGGAGCGACGATGTCCACAGCATGAACATCGGCGGACACGGGTTCGGAACCATTCACGACCCCCGACTCACCTGGAACGAGGGATGGGCAACCGCGGTGGCCCAGCTGGTCCTCCCCGGAACCGATTTCATCGACACCGGCGGGCGCGGCCAGCGCCAGGCCATTCACTTCGACGCCGAGAACGACAACAACGGCCTCTTCGACGAGTGCCCCGGCTGGGTCTCCGAGAACGCCGTGGTCCACGTCCTCACCGACCTCTTCGACCCTGACTCGGCGGCCGAGCCGTCCGACGGGGTCCACCTCTCTCCAGGCGAGGTCTACGATCTGATGTCCGGGCCTCATCGCCAGATCGAGGCCTTCACCACCATCTTCTCCTTCCTGGAGGTGGTGAAGGCGGCCCACCCGGCCATCGCTCAGGAGGTGGACGCCATCGCCACCCGTTACGGCGTCAACGGAACCGATGCCTGGGCAACCGGCGAAACCTACGACGCTCCCGGAACGTGCGTGGGCGGCGGAACGCCGGCCTCACCCGGACTGGAGGGAATCCTCCCCGTGTACCACTGGCTGGAGGTCGACGGCCCTCCGGCGCAACTGATCGTTACCTTCGACGTCACTCGCTTCATCGTCAATCCGTCACGCTTTGCGGCGTTCGTCGGCACCGGCTCCCCGGTCACGCTGATCGCCGACGGCGCCGGGCAAAACGTGCTGCTGGAGGTCTTCGAGAATGGCGCGCTGAAGCAGACTGGCGTCCGGCAGACCGACGGCACGTACCTTCTCCCCGGCTTCGCGACGTCGCTGGGGAAGAGGTACACCGTGGCCGTGTCCGGCCCGGCCGCGGGGGCTTACATCTGGCCGGTGACGCTGCGGCTCACCAACTAGCCAGCGCTCGAAGCTCTCTCCGGCGCAGGGCACGTCGGGTTCATCCCCGCCCCGCACCCTTCGAC
>DASROG010000086.1:0-3299 GCA_035646995.1 Myxococcaceae bacterium | reverse complement strand
GATCTCATCCGCGGTGGGGCCGGGATCGGGCGGGGCCGCGGCGGCCTCGGGCCCGAAGATGCGGACCCGCGCCTCTTGCATCTGCGGCACGTCCGCCAGCACCAGGCCCGAGCGGACGCAGAAGTCGCAGACGCTGTCGATCAGTGCCGGGCCGCAGCTCGGGTTGAGGCACAGCTGCCGGACGACGTCCTCGTGCCGGAGCAGACGAAGCTGGTTCTGGGCGATGATCTCCGCCGTCCGGAACCCGCAGTGAGAGGCGGCGCGCGCCACCGCGTCGTCCGGCGTGGACGCGTTGAGGACCAGCATCTCGGCGTAGACGTCCTGCCGGGCCATCCGGTCGAGGAACCAGCCCAGGACCGGCGGGTCCACCTCCTCGTCTCGCAGCGCGGAGCTGAGGATGCGGTCGGGCAGCTTGCTCGCCGACTCCACCGCGGTGGCCCGTACCTTCTCGTCCGCGTCGGCGGTGAGCAGGAACAGGGCGGTGATCATGTCCGGCGGCGGCAGCGGCACCAGTGCCTTGGCGGCCATCATCCGCAGCGGGACGGGCGAGCCGGGATCCACGTGCTTCCTGAGGGTCGAGGAGAGCTCAAGCATGGCCGTGATTACGCTCGTGGATGATGCGCAGCCCTTCCAGGGTGAGGAACTCGTCCACCTCCTGGATGCAGCGCGACTCGCCAGCGATGAGGCTCGCAAGGCCGCCGGTGGCGACCACCCGGACCGGGAAGCCCAGCTCCCGGCCCATGCGCTCGCAGATCCCGTCCACCATGCCCACGTAGCCGAAGACCAGCCCGGACTGCATCGAGTGCACGGTGTTCTTCCCCAGCACCGCGGGCGGACGGGCGAACTCGACCCGCGGCAGCTTGGCGGCGTTCTGGAACAGCGCCTCCATGGAGATGGTGACCCCCGGGCAGATGCTCCCGCCGAGGTACTCGCCCTTCGGGTTGACGGCGTCGAAGGTGGTCGCGGTCCCGAAGTCCACGACGATGAGCCCGGCCCGGTGCTTCTCGTACGCCGCCACCGCATTCACCACCCGGTCGGCGCCGACCTCTCGCGGGTTGTCGTAGAGGATGGGCATCCCGGTCCTCACCCCCGGGCCCACGAAGAGCGGCGCCACCGAGAAGTAGCGCTTGCTCATCTGCTCCAGCGAGAACTGCATCGGGGGCACCACGCTGGAGACCACGACCGCCTCGATGCCCTGGGCGGCGATGCCGGCCCACTGGAGCACCTGGCGGATCCACAATCCGTACTCGTCGGCGGTCCGGCGGGCCTCGGTGGCCAGCCGCCAGTGGTCGATCAGCTTCGGCCCGTCGAAGACCCCGAGCACGGTGTTGGTGTTCCCGACGTCGATGGTGAGCAGCATCGGGCCCTAAGAGGGCAGCGGTCGGGGGTCGGAGTCAAGCATCGCTCTAGGGGCGTATGCGCGACCTGACCTGCTCCACGTCTCCGGCGAGGATCCGCTCCAGGCCGTCGTCGGTGCGGAGGAGGAGCGCCCCGTCGGCGTCGATGTCCTCGGCGACTCCCCGGAGCTCCCGCCGCTCGGCCTTCACCAGGACCTCCTGGCCGAGCGTGGAGGAAAGTTCGCGCCAGCGTTCCCGGACCGGCTCGAAGCCCTCCTGCTCGTGGGTGTCGAGCCACTGCTCGAGGCCCCTGAGCAATCGAGCAAGGAATGCGGCGCGGTTCACCCGGCGGCCCAGCACGCGGGTCACGCTCGTCGCCATCTCCGCGACCTCGGGCGGGAAGTCCGACGAAGCAGCGTTGAGGTTCACCCCGATGCCCAGCACCACGAAGTGCACCCGGTCCGCCTCCGCGGAGAGCTCGGTCAGGATGCCGGCGATCTTCTTCACCCCAGCCTGGAGGTCGTTGGGCCACTTGATGGTCGCCTTGACGCCCTCGCCGCGGAGCGTCTCGGCCAGCGCCACCGCGGCGAGCAGCGTGAGCTCGGGCGCCCGCTGCGGCGGCAGCTCGGGCCGGAGGATCAGCGAGACGTAGAGGTTCTTCCCGGGCGGGGAGGCCCAGGTGCGGCCACGCCGGCCACGGCCCGCGGTCTGGGTCTCGGCGACCACCAGCTCGCCGTGCTCGGCGCCCTCGGCGGCCAGGCGGAAGGCGTGCTCGCTGGTGCTGGCCAGCGAGTCGAAGGCGTGCACGGCGCGGCCGAGGTCATGCGTTTCCAGCAGCGGGAGGATCTCCAGCCCTGTCAGCCGGTCCGGTACCCGAACCAGCCGGTAGCCGCGCGAGGGCACCGCCTCGATCGCGTAGCCCCGGTCGCGGAGCGCATTCACCACCTTCCACACCGCGGTACGGGAGAGCCCGAGCTTCCCGGAGAGCGCCTCTCCGGACGCGAAGTCCGTGCCCGACTCGAGCAGCATCTCCAGCACGAGCTGAGCGTGCGTCGCGTCCTGGCGATCGAGGGGCACCATCGGTCCGGGCGTCGGCCATGGAGACTAGCATCCGGGTGCCACGCCCCGGCGTTCCCGCGATGCTCGCTCAGCGGAGCGGAGCGACCTCGAACGAGGTCAGGACGAGCTCCGCCGTCGGAGCGCTCTTCGCTCCCTCCTCCAGCGCCGTCCGCACCCGGACGATGCCCACGCCCGCGGCGAAGGTGACCCGGTTGACCAGGAGGCGGCCCGGCGTCTTCGGGTCGGCGAGGGTCCGGCTCTCCACCTCGACGCAGTCGGGGAACTTACCGGCCGGTGCCTCGCAAGGCGCGTGGACCGAGACGATCCGGTAGTGCTCGGCGGACCCCGGAGCCACCACGCTGGTCCAGGTCGCACCCGCGGTGAGGGGCTCGTGCAGGAGGTAACGCACCTGGTCGCGGACCCCCTCCCGGTCCACGCGGAGGGCGCGGGCGTCCCGGTCCACGTAGCTGCCGTCACGGAAGGCGACCACCTCCACCCGGCGGGTGGATCGCTCGCCCAGGTAGGTGGCGTCGTAGGTCCAGCGGTTCCCCACCGCGAGGGGAAAGTATCGGGCAGAGTCGGGGATCTTGCCGGTGCTCGCGGGGCCCGCAGCGGATGCCGGCGGCGGCGCGGGCTCGTGCGCGCACCCGAGCAGCCCGGCGGCGAGCACTGCCCAGGGACGAAGGCTCACCGGCTGCCTCCCCCGGGGGCGAGGCTGGCGTTCCGGGACGGCCCGGGCGATCCACCCCGCTGGCCGTGCCGTTCCATCTCCTCCAGCGCCTGCCGGGCCGCGTCGCGAACCGCGGGCTGATCGTGCCCCTGTGACATCGTGTACAGGTAGGCCTGGGCCTCCTCCCCGCCGATGGCTCCCAGCGCGTAGACCAGCTCGCGCAGGAAGCCCGG
>DASROG010000085.1:0-4521 GCA_035646995.1 Myxococcaceae bacterium | reverse complement strand
ATCCGGACGAGGCCGTACAGACATGCCGCGCCCACCAGAAAACCCAGCATCGTTCTTCTCCAGTCCTGCAAGGGCGACGAAAGTGCCGCCCGCGGAGAGAGAGGTAAGCGGGGGGTGTGAAGCGCCCTGCAGGGCTCCGGTGAAGAAGTGCAAACCCCGAGCGACCCCCTAATGGGCTGTAGACGGCGCCCCGGCCTCGAGCCGCTCGGCCTGCTCGCGCACCGTCGCGGACTGCGGGGGCAGCCGCACCCAGCCGGCGGTGTGCTCCGTCCGGGCGTACCACTCACTCCCCGCGCGCCCGAGCTCCAGGAACCCGAGTGGCCGGCGGTCGCGGCTGTACTCGACGCGCAGGGAAGGCACGGGGGGCCCCTCGCGCGGGGTCTCTCCCCGTCCCAGCACCTCGAGCGGGGCCAGCCGCCACACCCGCTCCGCCCAGGCCGTCGCGTCCGGGCTCGGGTCGTCGGGGTTCTCCGCAGGAGCGACGCGGGTCGCACCCTGCACCTTGCGGAAGACGAAGGCGCGGGTGCGCCCGTCGAGCTGGAGCTGCAGCGCGTCCGGCTCGTCGGCGCGGAAGGCGTGGAGCCGCCGGTCCACCAGCCGGCTGGCCGCCGCCGAGAGGTCCTGCACCAGCGACTCCTGGACCAGCCACAGGTGGCCGTCGGGGCCGAGGAGGTACGCGCCGGCGGCTCCGGGGGGCGTGGAGACCACGAACTCGAGCGTGCGGCCCGGCGCGGACGGACCCTGCCCGGTGTCCAGGCGGATTCGCTTGCTGGAGGCGGCGAGCCCCAGGTCGGTCCGGCGCTCGGGAGTGGCACTGCCCAGGTCCCGGGTGGCCATCGGCGGCGAGACGCGATCCAGCAGCTGCTCGGCGACCTCGTTGCCGCGCAGCTCGCGCGGGGGTGGCGGCGGAGCCTCGCGCATGGCGCGCAGCGGGTCCGGGAGTCCGCCGTCGGTGCGGCCCCGGATGCCGGCGTCGGCGTGTGTGTCGCGCGCCGGCCCTGCGTCGGCCCGGGAGCCGTGCAGCGCGGTGCCCGCGTCTCCTCCATCCGGCGCCTGCAGGGAAGGGCTGGTGGCGATCCGGACCCACACCGTGCGGTCGGGCTCGCTCGCCCGGGAGACGCGAACCTGATGCGAGCCGTCGTCCCAGTGGACCGCCTTCACCTCTCCCCGGCGGAGCGAGGCCACCGGCACCTCGCCCGGAGCGCCCTGCCGCGGCGGACGGAGCCAGACCACCGCGGCCAGCGTCAGGGCGCCGGCGGCGAGCGCGATCTGGACCAGGACCGGGCGGCCCCTCATCCCGTCCTCCTTCGCCGCGTCACCCAGAAGCCCGCGCCGAGCACCGCCAGCGGGGCGAGGAACACGGTGACGTAGAACCAGGCCACCTCCTGACCGCGGGTGTGCTGGATGGGGAAGTCGGTCTCGCCGCCCGGAGCGCCCAGCGATTCCTCTCCCAGCAGCCAGCGCACGGCATCCACCGCGAAGGCGCGGTTGCCCGGGCTCACGTCGAGGACCAGGTCGGTGAAGGCGTCGGAGTCGGCCACCACCACCGCCCGTCCCTCGTCGGTGCCCTTCTTCGGAAGGGTGATCGCCGCGGCCACCTCCCAGGCCTTCCGCTTCTCCGCGCGGGGATCGAAGGCGTAGCTGCCGTCGAGATCCCGGAAGGTCTCGGGCAGTGCGGAGATGGTGAAGACCACGTTCACCCCGGCCGGCTTCTGGGTGAGCATCTCCAGCGAGCCCGCACCCAGGAGGAACACCGGGAGCCGCCCGCTGGCCCGCACCAGCGTGCCGACGCTGGCGTGCGGCCCGAAGGTCGCGGTCACCAGCTGTGCCCGATCGCTGGGCTGGTGCGTGCGTGCCAGGTAGACGCGGTCGTTCACCAGCGTCGTGGGGACGAAGCGCACCCCGAGCGGCTGGAGGAGAGCGTCGAACTGCGAGCCGGACTCGGGGTCGAGCGCCACCAGGAGGCGGCCGCCGCCGCGGACCCAGCGGACCAGCGACTCCACCTCCTCCCGGAGGAACGGGGTGGTGGGCCCCAGCACCAGCACCGCGGCGGCATCGCGCGGCACCTCGGTGGCCAGCCCCTGAGCGGCGCCGAGCGGACGGACCTCGTCGTTCTGCGCGCGGAGCAGGTCCTGGAAGACCTTCACCGTGCCTCGCGGGTCGGAGAGATCGGCGTTGATCGCCGCCCGCTCGCCGTGCCCGGTGGAGACATAGAGGATCTTCTGCGCCCGGGCGACCTTGGACAGGCGCTTCTGCACCTCGGGGTCGAGCTCGCGGAGCTGGCTCCTCGAGGAGTCGAGCGTGGTTCCGGTGAGGTAGGTCTCGTGCCGCTCGCCGCGGCTCACCGCGATGGCGCCGTTCCCGTTCACCCCCAGCGCTCGCGCGCGCGCGAGGTCCACCGCCGCGTCCAGCTGCTCCACGCGGAGGAGCGAGCTCTCCTTCGCCAGGGACTCGGCGAAATCGCGCACCGCCGCGCCGGCCTCCGAGCCCGGCGGGTAGAACAGGGTGAGGGTGACCGGCTCGGTGAAGCCGCGCACCAGGCCGCGGGTCGACTCGCTCGGCCGCCCCGGACGGAAGTAGCTCCAGTCGCTGGACACGTCGACCGCGTCCGCCACCCAGCCCGCGGCCAGCGCGGTGGTGAGCACCGCCACCAGCGCCGCACCGGTACCGACCGCGTCCTGGACCCGCCCCACCTCCACCTCGGGTGCGAGGGCCATGGCCGCGTAGGCCAGCTCGCCGAGAATCAGCGGCACCACCGCGGCCGCGGCGAGGAGCGCGGTGGCGATCTGCAGCACCGTGGCGAGCCGGGGGAAGCTCCGCCGGACGTCGGGTCCGCCGGCGGCGAGGACCACGTCGGACTGGGCGAACCAGGCGAGCAGCGCCAGGAGCGCGAGCATGGAGAGCAGGGCGAAGAGCCGCTCCACCCGGGCCCGTGGCGCCGCGGCGGAGAGCGCCGAGCGGTTCCACCGCAGCACGGCGGCGGTGGCCACCGCGAGGACGCCTGCGACGTCGAGGACCACGCGGAGCGCCCCCGAGCCCACCACCCGCTCGCCGAGGAAGACCGCGAGCAGCCCGAGCACGGTGGCAACGGTGAGGAGGGCGCTCCTCGCGTTCATCGCCACCGCCGCGCCTCGAGCACCCGGGTGGTGGCGAACAGCGCCACCCAGGTCACGAGCAGGTAGTAGGCCACGTCCCGCAGATGCACCTGGCCCGACTGGAACGGGGGGAAGTGCGCGTTGTGCAGCGCGATGGCGGCGAAGAGCCGGGAGAACGGTGGCTCGGTGACCGACGCCAGGAGCCAGGCGACGAGGAGCGACACCAGCAGCGCCGCGCCGAGGATGGCGGCGATGATCTGACTCCGGGCGAGCGACGATCCGAGCGTCCCCAGACCGAGCGACGTGCTGCCGAGCAGGAGCAGGCCGAGGTAGCCGGCGAGCAGGTGCCCCAGTGAGATCTGCCCGTGCACCAGGATGAGCAGCGGCATGTACACCGTGGCCAGGGTGACGCCGGAGAGGAACGCCACCGCGCCGAGGAACTTCCCGAGCACGATGTCCCGGTCTCGCACCGGGGAGGCGTAGAGCAGGGGCAGGGTCCCCAGCTGCCGCTCCTCGGCCAGCAGCCGCATGGCGAGGAAGATGGCCGCGACCATCGTCGGCCCGGAGGCGAAGTAGAAGAACCGGGTCAGGACCTCGGTCGAGCGGCGGGAGCCCTCGAGGGCGAAGGCGTTGAACAGCAGGCCATCGATGAGCAGCACCGACGCGGCGATGATCCACCCGGTCATGGTGCGGAGGTAGCCGCGGAGCTCCCGGCGGGCGATGAGGAGCACCGGGCTCATGCCGACGCGCCCCTCCCGGTGAGCCTGAGGAAGAGCGACTCCAGTCGGTCCGCCGAGACGTCGAGCCGGAAGAGCTGGGCGCCCGCGGCGAGCGCCGCCTGGGCCAGCGCGGGCCGGAGCGCGTCGGGCGCGTCCACCCGGAGCACCGCCCGGCCAGGCGCCACCATCTGCACGGCGACCGCGCGCACGCCCGGAACGTTCCGCAGCGCCGAGGCCACCGCCTCCACCGGTCCGGCGATTTCCAGCTCGACCCCGGTCCCGACGCCGAGACGCTCCTGGAGCTCGGCCTCGCTTCCCTAGGCCACCAGCTCGCCGTCACGAACCACCAGGAGGCGGTCACAGGTCTGGGCGATCTCCGGGAGGATGTGGCTGGAGACCAGCACGGTGTGGTCTCCGCGCAGGCTCCGGATGAGGGCGCGCATCTCCACGTTCTGCACCGGGTCCAGGCCGTTGGCCGGCTCATCGAGGAGGAGCACCTCGGGGGCATGCACCAGGGCCTGGGCTACCCCGACCCGCTGGCGGAACCCGTGGCTGAGCGTCGAGATGCGCTCGGCGTCGATCGCGGCGAGGCCGGTGCGCTCCTCGGTCTCCCCCACCCGCGCCGGGATGCGCGCCGGGTCCACCCCGCGGAGCCCGGCGACGAAGGCCAGGTACTCGCCCACGGTCATGTCCTCGTAGAGCGGCGG
>DASROG010000084.1:0-2519 GCA_035646995.1 Myxococcaceae bacterium | reverse complement strand
GGGTGGGGCCGCGGGCGTGGGCGCTGGCGCGGACCCGGGAGGACCGGGAGGTTCACCTGGTCCTGGCCGACGGACGGCTCCGCGGGACGGTGACTCCTCTCGGCGTGCGCTGGGAGAGCGAGCCCCCCGCGCCCTTCGCCTTCGCCGCCCGTGCGGTGGACTTGGTGGTGCGGGCGCGGGCGCGCGAGTCGCTCGGCCTCGAGCTCGCCCTCTCACCCACGGTACCGGGCCCCGGCGGGCACAAGCTGGGACTCGGCAGCTCGGCCCGGGCCGTGGTCCTGGCCGTGGAGAGCGCGGCCCGGCTGCTGGAGGTCCGGCCGCCGCTCGCGCTGGCCATGCTCGCCCACGCCGAGGCGCAGGGCGGGACCGGGAGCGGCGGGGACGTCGCCGCGTGCAGCACGGGCGGGCTCCTCCGCTACCGGCGCTGGCCCATCGAGCGCGTCACAACCGCGGCGTCCCTCTCGCTCGGTCTCGCCGCCGCGGGTGCACCGGACGTGGTGCGGCTCGGGACCACGGCGCTCCCGGCGAGCTACGCCTTCAGCGGCCAGAGCGCCTCGACGCGCGGGATGATCCAGAGCGTGGAAGCTGCGCTGGAGGGCGCGTCCCGCCAGCGCTTCGTCGAGTCGAGCGACGAGCTGGGGCGCGAGCTCGAGGAGGGCCTGCGGGCCTCGCGCTTCGCCCAGGTGGAGGAGGCCTGCCAGGGGCTGGAGCCGCTCCTCGAGTCGCTCCCCGGCGTGGGGACCCCGGGCACCGCGCGCATCCTCGCGCTCACGAGGGCCGCGGGCAGCACCGGGAAGGTGAGCGGCGCCGGCGGGGGAGATGGGTGCGTCCTGTTCTCGCCCGACGAGGACGCCCGCCGCGCGCTCCTGGCTGCGCTCGAGCACCGGGGATTCGTGGCTGTGCCGCTCTCGGTCGAGCCCGGGCTCCGCGCCGAGAGCTCCGCGCCGCCGGAGCTCCGCGCCTGGCTCACGGCCTGAGCCGAGTGCTCCGACAGCTCAGAAGAGCTGACCGAAGGCGATGTAGACGCCGGTGCGCTTGGTTTCCAGATCCACGCCGAAGTCGGCGCGGATGACCGCCGCCCGACGCATGAGCCGCAGCCCGCCCCCCGCGCCGCTGTGCCATTGGTTGGCGTCGAAGAACTTTCCGTTCTGCTGCCCCGGCTGCCACACCCGGCCGGTGTCGAAGAAGCCGGATAGGCCGATCTGCAGGGGCGCCGGGCCCCAGGGGATCTCCACCGTGGCCCAGCGTAGCTCGACGTTCCCGAGCGCCTTGGTGTTCCCGCCGTACCGGTTCCGTGGCACGCCGCGCACCGTGTCCAGGCCGCCCAGCCCCTCGACGCTGGCGATGCCACCGAGCTGGTTCCACTCCCAGAAGGGAACGTCCCCCCAGAGGTGGTCCACCTCGCCGTGGAGCGCGAGCACCAGCCGCGGAGTCCAGAGCGAGAAGAAGATGCGGGTGCCGAAGGTCAGTCCCTGGTACGCGAAGTGGCTCGCGGTCCACGGCCGGGCCATGCGGCCGGCGACCTGCACCAGGACGCCGGAGTGGGTGTTCTGCTCGTCGTCCCGGGTGTCGAAGAGGAGGCCGGCGAAGGCCGCTCCGTTGCGTCCACCGTTCACCCCGTTCGGTCGCTCCGTGTCCAGGTTCGAGCCCGGGTAGGGGGTGATCCAGAAGTACCGGTACTGGTAGCCCGCGTAGAGGGTGAGCGGGGCGGCGTCACCGAGCGGCTTGATGCGGAAGCGGATCCAGTCCCAGGTCCAGACGTTCTCGTAGCCGAAGAACCGGTCCGCCCCGTTCAGGTACTGCCCGGGGAAGGTGTGGTTCCCGGGGCCGTAGTAGGGCGCGTACGGGTCCTTGTGGAACTCCAGATGCGCCTCCACGCGGACCGGCCCGAGCAGGTGGGGGGCATCCCAGGTGATGTAGTGCCCCTGGAAGCCGGTGGTGGTGGCGAAGAACTGGGCGGTGAGCCCGTGCCGGTACGGTCGGAACTCCTTCCCGTAGACGTAGGCCAGGAGCACCAGCCCGAAGCCGAAGCCGGTGTCGGAGTTGAAGGTGGCGACGGGGATGGGGATGAAGTCGAAGCCCTCGTCCTTGGAGGGTCCGCGCAGGCTCTCCGGGTCCGGGGGGGCGATGGCGAAGTCTGCGGGCAGCGTTCCCCGGCGTGCGCGGCCGCCGGGCTCGGAGAGGGAGAAGTCCTCGGGCCGCACCGCCGAAGCCGGCATCTCGGGCGCGGTCTCGGTCGCTGACGGCGCCAGGGGGGCGGGCTGGTCAGGTGGGAGCGAGCTGGCCTGAGCGAGGAGGAGGGCAACGAGGACGTGCACGTGGCCGGGCAAGCTAGGCACGCACCTCGGAGACTGCCCGTCCCCCGGACTATGTTCAGCCCACCAATGACCGGTGCGCCGCCCCTGCCCCTGGTGCTCCGGGCCGCTCTCCTCCTCGCGGCCGCGGGCGCCCTGGTCTTCGCGCTCACTCTCGGAGGGCCGCCGCGAGGGAACTTTGGGGTCTACGCCTGCCCCATGCAC
>DASROG010000083.1:0-3788 GCA_035646995.1 Myxococcaceae bacterium | reverse complement strand
GATCACTCGATCCACCCGAGGTCGGGGTCCCGTTTGGCTGCGGCATGTCGTTCCCGACGTGGCTGCCGACGTTGTGGACCTGGCTCACCGGGAACGACATGCCGCAGCCGAACGGGACCCCGACCTCGGGTGGATCGAGTGATCCGGGGAGGTTCGCCTCCGGCGCAGCGGATGCGCTCGGAGGAACTCCATTTCCTGTTTCAGCGAGGACGGGTGAGGCGAGCAGCGAGACCGCCAGGAGGATCGAGGATGCGGACCTGTCCACGGTTTGCTCTGTTCAATACCGCACCTCCCCCCTGTGGGTTCACCACCGACTTCGGTCGGACGCTCGCCTGCTCGCAGCTGACGGACTCCGGACACCCTGTTGAGACCGGCGGTTGACCTTCGGGGCAACGCGTCTGACTTCTGACCCGGCGACCCGCAGCCGTTTTCCGGTGGGTCCGGAGGTCGGTGGTGACGACGGAACACGGGGGGAGCGTGCGTGTCTCGCTCCTCGATGGCCAGCTGCTCCGCGGTGATGCGCTGGCACGGGTCCTCACCGACTCGGGCTACGTCGTCGTCGGCCGGCACAGCCGCGCGGATTCGTTTCTGTCGGGTCTCGCCCAGGAGCAGCCGCAGATCGCCTGCGTGGACGTGACGCTGGACGACGACGACGGAGTGACGGCCCTGGCCGAGGCTCGCCAGTTCCACCCGAACCTCCAGGTCCTGGCGTACGGCGATGGCGCGAGCGTGCTCGATCGCTGTATCGCCGCCGGAGCGTCCGCTTATCTGGACGCGCGCACCAGCATCTGCAACGACGTCCTCCACACCCTCGAGCTGCTCGCCCGCGGCGAGCGCGCGGTCTCCGCGCACATGCTGAGCACCGTGTTCCAGGCCATCCGGGCTCCGGAGCACGAGCAGCTGCGGCCTCTCTCCGCCCGGGAGCGGCAGGTCCTGGCCTGGGTCGCCGCCGGGGCGGACAACGGCGACATCGCCGCGAGCCTGCAGATCACCGAGCGCACGGTGAAGGCCCATGTCTCGAGCCTTTACCGCAAGCTCCGGCAGGACAACCGGACCCAGCTCGCGCTGCTGGCGCGACAGCTGGGAATCCGTCCCCCGAGTCAGTGAGCCGGTCCGCCGCCGCAGCGGGCGGCTGGGCGCGCCGGGGGCCCTCGAGGCAGCATCGCTCCCTGCGATGCGAACGCTCGGTCTGTTCCTGCTCGCCGGCTGTGCCACCGTCCCGCCCGCCGTGACCGGAGACGACGCGCGCCGCTCGCTCCTCGCCGCGCATGCGGTCGAGCGCCAAGCCCATCTCGCCCGCGACGCGGACCCGATCGCGAGGCTGACCGCCGAGGGCTTCCTGATGCTGGATCGAGGGGAGATCCGGACCTTCACCGTGGCGGAGATGAGGGACCACTTCGCGAGGTACTTCGGGCGTGTCACCTTCGATCGCTGGGACGACCTCGAGCCCCCGCGGGCGTGGGTCTCGGCGGACGGGACCTGGGGCTCGGTCGCCGTGCGCAAGGAGGTGATCACCCGCGGCGTGACCGATGGCTCGGTCGACCGCGCGGTGTTCGCCTGGCTCGAGACCTGGGAGTGCACCGCTCAGGGATGGAAGCTTCGGGCGGTCGCCTCGACGCGCGCCGCCGAGCCCGCGCGCTGAGGGCGAGGACCGCCGGGACCGCCTCCGGCGCGCGGGCTCCGTTCAGCGTCCGGCGGGAAGCGCGCGCTGCACGCTGCGGCGGATGAGCTGCGTTCCCACGGCCACCATTGCGACCTTGAGCAGCGCGCCCAGGACGGGCCGGGGCAGGCCCCGGGCCCGCGTGGCGACCCGGTCCGGGTTCTCCCAGGCTCGGCGGAGGCCCTCGATCCGCAGCTTCGGAAGGCGAGACTGCCGCGAGCGGGACAGCGCCACGCTCGTGCCGATGATGACCACCACCACCGCGACGAGCCCCGCGCCCGCGGCGACGAGCACCCGGCGGTTGTCCCGCATCAGCCCGCGCACGTCCATCGCCCGCTGGCGACGGCGGTCGAGCTCGCGGAGGGTGACCAGGAACTCGTCGCGGAGCCGGTCAGCGGTCTGGGCGACCTGAGGCTGCTCGGCGGCGCTCACTGCAGCTCCTCCCGGGTCAGCATCCAGTCCAGCTTGAGCCGGTCGCGCGTACGGGCCAGGGGGTGCTTCGGCAGCTTCTTCATCGCCAGGAAGGCGAGGAGCCCGGCCCCGGCCAGGACCACGATCCCGAGCACCAGCGCGGGGAGCCATCGCGGCTCGGGCAACGCGAGGACGATGGCCATCAGGGCAACCGCGAGCCCCGCCGGAGCGAGGAACAGCGCGCCACCGAGCAGGATGCCGGCGGTACGCGCCTCGCCGAGCTCCTCCTTCAGCTCGGTCCGGGCGTGCAGCACCTCGGCCCGCGCCAGGAGCTTCATCTCGGTCATCGCATGCCGGACCAGCTCCACCGTCGACATGTTCCGCAGCTGGGCCTCGTCCAACCGCTGCTCTCCGAGTTCCACGCCTCACCTCCCGCTCGACCGCGCCACGGCGCACGGGCGCCGGGCACGAAGATGGGGTCAGCACAGGCGATGCGCATCACCCGGGAGCGCTCGCCGGGCGAAAGCGGAGGTCGTCCGATGCACGACAGAGGGCACCAACGCCGGTCGTAGGGACGAGCTTCATCCCCGGGGATGGGCCCGGCGAGGGGCTCAGGAGCGACCGACGTCCAGCACCGCCTCGAGCCGGGCGATGATCAGCTCCGCGCCAATGAACAGCTGTTCGCCGTCCCAGAGTGCGGGCGTCTCGGCGCCACCGCGGGCCGCGAAGTCCGCAGCGGCCTCGGGGTAGACGACGTTCCGGAACCGCACCGCCTCGAGCAGGCCGTGATCGACGACCCAGCGCCGGACCCGGGCCGAGCGAGGCTCGTCGAGCCGGTGGAACAGCTCGAGGGACTTCTTGCTCATGACCTGCGCCAGCGGGTGAGGACCGAGCGAACCGGCTCGGTGTCTCGCATCAGCGGCCGCCGGCGCGCGCGGCAGCCACCCGCGCCCGCTCGCGCTGCACGCGCGCGGTCTCCGCCGGGGTCTTCGGATCGCCCGGGCCGAGCGCCGCCAGGCGCTGCTCGGCCTCGCGCAGGGCCGCGGTCGCGCTCTCCAGGTCGATGGAGGCCGCAGGCTCCGCCTGATCCGCCAGCACCAGCACCGTGTCGTTCTGGACCTCGACGAAGCCGCCGGCCACGAACCAGGCCTGCGTGTTCGAGCCGTCGCGCACCGTCAACGGGCCGGGCGAGAGTGTGGAGAGGAACGGGCTGTGGCCCGGGCGCACGCCGTAGAGGCCCTCGGCGGCGGGTGCCACGACCTCGTCGGCGTGCGTGGAGATCAGCCGCCGCTCGGGGGTAACGATGTCGACGTTCAGCTTGGCCATCGGGCACTCACTCCTGGAAGTCGAGCCGCCAGGTCCGCGGCTCGACGGTCTCGAATTCCACCTGGTTCCGGTCGTTCACCCGGGGCTCCTTGCCCGGGACCCCGAGCACCCCCTCGAGCCACACGAACCGCCGGTCCAGCTTCCTCAGCTTCCGGTGCGCGCTCCGGCCGAGGAAATCCTGGAGCGGCCGCTGGGCGATGACGTTGCCCAGCCGGTCGTAGAGCGAGGCCACCGCCACCGGGCCATACGCGTCGAAGGGAGGCTTCTTCTTCGACGCCTCCTTCTTCGCCTGCGTCGCCGCCGAGGGAGGCGGGGGCATCGACTTCGGGAGGGCGGACAGGACCCAGAACCGCTCGCCCGAGTTGCTGACGAAGTACAGGTCGTCCACCGT
>DASROG010000082.1:0-6075 GCA_035646995.1 Myxococcaceae bacterium | reverse complement strand
CGGGCCTCGGCTTCTTCACCACCGCGGACGAGCGGGCCGAGCGCTTCCGGGAGATCCTCGCCCGGGGGCACGTGGCCGCGTTCATCCGGGAGAACCGCGGCCGGGACATCGCCGCTGCCTGCGGGCAGCTCGCCAACCGCCAGGGACCGGGCCCGGCGGCGCAAGAATCGCCAAGCGGCGCGCCGGCCTGAAGGCGCACACGGAGGGTCACCATGCCTCCCTCCCCGTTCCTCGATGCTCTCTCCGCCGCCGGTCCCGCCCAGGACCGGGTGAGCGGGCTGCAGCTCTACGCTTTCCTCGTCGGCAGCTGGTCGCTCGAGGCGAGCTACCCGCAGCCCGATGGGTCCGAGCTCCGCAGCAGCGGCGAGCTGCACGCCGGCTGGGTCCTCGAGGGCAGGGCGATCCAGGACGTGTGGATCGTCCCTGCGCGCGGGCTTCCGCGCGGGAAGCTGCCGGCGGCCGCCGAGTTCTACGGGAGCACCCTGCGCGTCTACGACCCGGGCCTCGACGCGTGGCACATCCTCTGGAGCGATCCGATGCGGCAGCTCTATCGCCGCCAGATCGGCCGGGCAGAGGGCCCCGACATCATCCAGCTCGGGACCGACGAGGCAGGCGCCCCGGTCCGCTGGTCGTTCCGGGACCGGACGCGGGATTCCTTCCGTTGGTGGGGGGAGCGCTCCCCCGACGGCGGGGTCAGCTGGACCCTCGTGGCGGAGTTCCTCGCCCGCCGGACGTAGCGGCCGCCGTGACCACTGTGTCGCGGCCGCCCAGATCCCGACGACTGCGGGCCGGGGCGTCCTCGGCCTGCCCCCCGGACGCGGCCGCCGTGACGTAACTGCCCGACATCCCGAGCCGTTCTTGACAAGCAGGCGAGCCACGACTAATCCCGCCGTCCCCAAGACGGAGAGGATTCATGGCTGTCGTGCTTCGGCTCGCGCGCGCGGGCGCAAAGAAGATGCCGTACTACCACGTGGTTGCCACCGACTCGCGCAACCCGCGGGACGGCAAGTTCATCGAGGCCATCGGTGCGTACGACCCGAACCTCGAGCCTCCGAAGATCGAGTTCAAGCAGGAGCGCCTCGAGCACTGGCTGAAGGCGGGCGCCACCCCGTCGGAGACAGTCGCCGGGCTCATCAAGCGCGCCAGCAAGACCACGCCCAAGGCCTAGCGCGCGTGGAAGAGCTGTTGATGTCCCTGGCCCGGGGACTGGTGGACCGCCCCGACCAGGTCGAGCTGCGGAGCCAGCCGGCTGACGGCGGCACGCTGTTCGAGCTGAAGGTCGCGCCCGAGGACGTGGGCAAGGTCATCGGCCGTGACGGCCGCACGGTGAACGCCATCCGCACGCTGCTCTCCATCGCGGCCCAGCGGCGTGGCGTGAAGGCGCGGCTGGAGGTGCTCGACGACCGCCGGGCGGCTGCCCCCACGCCGCCGACCGAGCCTCCGCCGGCCGGATGAGCCCGCCTCGCCCCACGCTCGAGGTGGGGTACGTGGCGCGCGTGCACGGGCTCCGGGGTGAGCTGGCGGTGCGGACCTTCGACCCGGACTCCGAGGCGCTCTCCGTGGTGCGCAGGCTGGTGCTGCGCCTGCGTTCGGGCGAGGAGTGGGATGTCGCCCTCACCGCAGCGCGCCGGGCGGCCGACACCACCCTGGTCTCGCTCGCCGGGGTGACCTCGCGATCGGCGGCCGAGCCGCTCAAGGGCGCGACGGTGCTCGTCCACCGGGAAGACCTCCCACCGCCCGCGGAAGGGGAATGGTTCCAGGGCGACCTGGTGGGGCTCGAGGCGCGTACCCCGGACGGAGCGCCGCTCGGCCGGGTGACGGGGGTCTGGAACACCGGCCCGGTCCCAATCCTGGTGGTCGAGGGCGCCGGGCCCGAACCGCTGCTGGTCCCCTTCGTCGACGACTTCGTTCCAGAGGTGGACGTGAAGGCGGGAGTGCTCGTCGTCCGCCCTCCGGAGATGCTGGAGTAGGGCTCCGGCCATGTGGCAGGCGGAGATCCTCACCCTGTTCCCGGCGATGGTGACCGGGTACCTCGAGGCGAGCATCCTCGGGAAGGCGCGCGCCCGGGGGCTGCTCCGCGTCGAGCCACGCGACATCCGGGAGCACGCGGAAGGAAAGCACCGGGTGACCGACGACGCCCCCTACGGCGGCGGCGCGGGAATGGTGATGAAGCCCGAGCCCCTGGTGGCGGCGATCGAGTCCGCGCGCGTCGCGCTCCCCGGGGCCCGGGTGCTCCTCACCTCGCCGCGCGGCGAGCGGTTCACACAAGGAATGGCGCGGGACCTGGCCGCCGGCCCGACCGACCTGATCCTCGTCGCCGGTCGCTACGAGGGCGTGGACGAGCGGGTCCGGGCGTACGTGGACGGGGAGGTCTCGGTCGGGGACTTCGTCCTCACCGGCGGCGAGCTCGCCGCGCTGTGCATCGTGGACGCGGTGGCCCGGCTCCTCCCCGGCGTCCTCGGCAACGCCGACTCGTCGGGCTCGGAGAGCTTCGAGGGCGGGCTGCTCGAATACCCGCACTACACCCGCCCCGCCGAGTTCCGGGGAGTGTCCGTGCCCGACGTGCTCCAGGGCGGCGACCACGCGCGCATCGCCCGCTGGCGGCGCTGGCATCAGCTGCAGCTGACCCGGGCCCGGCGGCCGGATCTCCTCGACGCGGCGGGGCTGTCGGACGAGGACCGCCGCCTCCTCGCACTGGAGGAGAAGGACGTCTGAATCCGGGGGGTTGTCCTTGCGATGGGACGGGTCGTCTGCTATCTGGCCCGGCTCCCCATCAGTTGGAGTCGGTTGCCATGCGCCCCAGCGCCCTGGAGTACGTCGAGTCGAAGCAGTTGCGGAAGGACATCACGGACTTCCGTACCGGTGACACTGTCCGTGTGCACTGGAAGGTCCGCGAGGGTGAGAAGGAGCGGGTGCAGCCGTTCGAGGGCGTGGTCATCCGCAAGACCAAGGGCGCCAACCGGGCGACCTTCACCGTGCGGAAGGTGTCCTACGGGGTCGGTGTCGAGCGCATCTTTCCGCTGCACAGCCCCCGCTACGAGCGGATCGACGTCCTGAGCCGGGGCGACGTGCGGCACAACCGGCTGTTCTACCTGCGCGATCTCCGCGGGAAGGCGAGCCGCGTGGACACCCAGGAGGAGCTGGTGGAGCCGGGCGCTCCCGGCACCGCGCCGGCCGCCGAGGCCGCAGCTCCTGCGTCCGAGACTCCTTCTCCCGCCGCCCCGCCCCCCAAGGGCAAGAAGGGCAAGTCCGGCAAGGCGGCCCCCGCCGCGCAGGGCTGAAGCCCCGCGTTCAGCTAGACTCGATCCTTGCGCATGCACTGGGTCGAGTTCGCGCTCCAGGGCGTCCGCGGGTTCCTGCCCAGCGTTCGCGTCTCCCTGAAGCCCGGCTACTGGACGTTGCTCCCGAACACGCCGGGCGCGCCGCTCGTGGGCCTGACCTCCGAGCTGTGCTTCCCCGACGGGCGCGGGGGTGACGCGCGCTACGCCTCCGCCGAGGGCGGCAACACCAGCAAGGCCGCGCTGTGGATCGTCGGTCGGGACCGCACGACCTACCGCATCCTCCGCGAGCTGGGCCGCTCGGGCTCCTTGCACCGGGTGAACGCCAGCACCCGCGGGCACGACCTGGTCACCGAGGAGCCCACCGAGATGGCGCAGTTCCTCCGCGCGCAGGTCGGGTTCCCGCCGCGCGGCCGCTACGAGACGCTGTTCACCTTCACCCCGGGGCAGCTCCCCAGCCGGCGCCCGAAGCGCGCGGCGGGTCCGGGTGCGCGCGCCGGGGGCTCGACGCCCACCCCGGAGACGCCGGTCGACCCCGCGCAGGCCCGGGCGCGGCTGGCCGAGCTGGAGAAGGAGCTGGCGCTGTCCAGCGAGGTGGAGCGCCTCCAGTTCCGCGCCGACGGGGTGAGCGCGCAGGTCTTCCAGCTGGAGACGAAGGTGAAGTCGGTGCAGGCACTGGAGCAGGAGCTCGCCGAGGCACAGCGCGGCCTGCACCAGGCGCCCACGGTGGAGGGCCTGGGGCTGATCCCCGACATCGTGGAGCGGGCGAAGGGCTTCCCCGCCCTGGTGGCCAAGGTGGACGAGACCCTGGCCAGGCTCGAAGGCGACCGTCAGCTGGACGTGGTGAAGACTCCGACGGCGACTCCCCTGCAGCGCGACGCGCGCTTCTGGGCGGGGATGGCGCTCGGGGCGGCGGCGCTCTTCACCGGGGCCACGGTCACCGGTCCCCTGAAGTACATCGCGCTGCTGGACATCCCGGCCTTCGGGCTCGCGGCGCTGGTGGCGCTGAAGCGGGTGGAGGACCTCCAGTGGGCAGAGCTCGCGGTGCGCCGGGGCGACCGGCTGGGTGACCGCGAGCGGCAGATCCGCGAGCAGTTCGAGACCGACGCCCAGCCGGTGCGCAACGCGATGAAGATCCTCGGCGTCGAGCAGCCGCACGAGATCGTCCTCGCGCTCGAGGAGCACCGGAGGTGGGCGGTGAAGGTCGCGGACCTCGAGAAGCTCGTCCAGACCGGGCGCCTGAACCCGGAATACATCGCTGCGGCCACCCAGCTCGCCGAGCTCCGCGCCGAGCAGGAATCTCTGAATGCCAGGCTGGCGGAGAAGGGGAGCTACGTCCGGGACGCGCGCGAGGTGGAGCGGGAGATGGCGCGGATGCGCGAGGCGCTCGCGCCGGCGCCCCGCAGGGTGTCCAGCCCCGGAGTCCCGGCGGCAGGGGGGGCCGACGGGCTGGACGACTACACGCCCGGACTGATGGGTGCCGCGGCGGATCTGCTCACCCTCGACGTGCCGACGCTCGCGGGGCGCATCACCGAGCGGTGTGCGCAGTACGTGAGCGCCCTGACCGACCGGCGGGTCGAGGGTCTGGACTTCACCCACGACGGTCAGGGCCTGGCGCGCGCGGGGGGAAAGCAGGTCCCCGTGGGACAGCTGGCCTCGCACGACATGGACTGGGTGTGGCTCGGGCTACGCCTCGTGCTCCTCGAGCGGCTGGTCTCGCAGGAGCCGATGCCGGTGCTGATCGAGGACCTGGCGACCGGGATGGACGAGGCCCGCCTCCCGATGCTCGGCCGGATGCTCAAGGCGCTGGGAAGCGGCACGCAGCTGCTTCACCTCACGGCGCATCCGGTCTTCGCCTCGATGTCCGAGGGCTCCCTGAACGTCTGACCTGCTCCCTACAGTCGGGGCCGGATCGAACGTCGGGGGGTGGGAATGGGCGAGGTGGATCGATCGCGGCTCGGATCCGAGGCCGAGGAGCAGTGCGTGGCCTGGCTGGAGCGGGCCGGGTACTGCATCCGGGACCGGAACTGGCTGGTGCGGGAGGGCGAGCTGGACATCGTGGCGGAGCGGGACGAGTTCCTGTGCTTCGTCGAGGTGCGGATGCGGACCTCGGCGCTGTTCGGTGAGCCCTCGCTGACGGTGACCCGGGAGAAGCAGCGGCGGGTGGTGAGGGCGGCGCTCCGCTACCTGCAGCGAAAGCCTGCGCCCCGGCGGATGATCCGCTTCGACGTGATGACGGTCCTCGGGCGAGGCCGGAACGCCGTCATCGAGCACCTGCCTGGCGCGTTCGACGCCGGGATGTGAGAGCGTCGCCGCCCGGGACATGCCGGGAACGCTCCATCTCGTCGCGACGCCGATCGGCAACCTGGGGGACGTGACCGCGCGCGCCGTGGAGGTGCTGCGAGCGGCGGCGTTCGTCGTGTGCGAGGACACGCGGCACTCTGGGCCCTGGCTCCGGTCGCTCGGCGTCCAGGCGCCGCTGGTGAGCCTGCCGGCGTTCGCGGAGAAGGAGCGGATCGGCGGCATCCTCGCGCGCCTCGAGGCAGGGGAAGACGGCGCGCTGGTGACCGACGCCGGGAGTCCCGGCATCAGCGATCCCGGGGAGGCGCTGGTGGCGGAGGCGGTGGCGGTCGGGATCCGGGTGGTGCCCGTTCCGGGTCCGAGCGCGGTCATCGCGGCACTGAGCGCCTCGGGGCTCCCCTCGGGCCGGTTCCACTTCCTGGGTTTCCTGCCCCGCTCCGGCCCGGACCGGACGGCGGTGCTGGACGAGGTCGCCGGGCTGCGCGCGACGCTCGTG
>DASROG010000081.1:0-3630 GCA_035646995.1 Myxococcaceae bacterium | reverse complement strand
CCCTGGTACTGGGGCCCCACGGGTGGGGGACGGGACGCTACCCGCGTCTGGTCGACTGGCTGCGAAGGATGTACGACGGCGGCGCCGTCCTGTGCTCGGCATGCTCGGGGCTCTTCCTCCTCGCGGAGACCGGGGCGTTCGACGGCAAGGACGCCACGGTGCACTTCCACTACGCCCGCACGTTCTCGGACACGTTCCCCGCCGTTCCCATCCATCCGGAGCGGCCGCTGATCATCTCCGGGATGCGCGAGGAGCTGGTGAGCTCGGGCGCTTCGGCGTCCTGGCACGACATGGTGCTGCACCTCATCGCGCGCTTCGCCGGCTCGACCACCGCTCAGGACGTGGCCCGGGCGTTCGCGCTCCAGTGGCACAACGATGGGCTCAGGCCGTACATCGCCTTCGAGGGAAGGACCGACCACGGTGACGCCGCCATCCAGAGCGCCCAGCACTGGGTGAGCGAGCATTTCTCGGTGCCCAACCCGGTGGAGCAGATGATCCGGCGCTCCCGGCTCGCCGAGCGCACCTTCAAGCGACGCTTCGCCGGCGCCACCGGCCTGACCCCCATCGGCTACGTCCAGCGGCTGCGGATCGAGGACGCCAAGCGGCGGCTCGAGCGTACCGAAGCTTCGGTGGACGAGATCAGCTGGCGCGTCGGCTACGAGGACGCGGCCTTCTTCCGGCGACTGTTCAAGCGCACCACCGGCCTTGCCCCGGGCGCCTACCGCAAGCGGTTTCGAATCCCCGACTACGCGCGTCCCTCGCGCGCCTGAGCATCGACCGTGCGAGGCCTCGCGATCGCAATCGAGCTCGTGGCAATCGGCTGCGCGACGCAATCACAGCACTCGCCGTCAGAACGCCCCCAGCCGGCGTACGAGCTGGAGGTGGGCGACTTCGAGTTCCGGGATGAGCGCGGTCGGAGCGACCGGCCCATCCACGTCTGGTACGCGCGCCCGGTGGATGCCGGACCGCAGCCCCGGATCGTCTTCATCCTGCACGGCGACTCGCGGACCGGCCGCTCCGCCCGCGACGTGGGCGCCTCCCATGCTGGCCGGCACCGGTTCATCGTCGTCGCACCACACTTTCGACAGGACCACTACCCTGACGACGTCTACGACCTCGGCGGAATGGTCCGCGGTGGCGCGCTTCAGCCGCGCGAGGAGTGGGCGCTGCTCCTGATCGAGCACCTGTTAGATCACCTGCGCGAGCGGTGGTCGCTCACCACGACGAGCTACGACATCGTGGGCCACTCGGCCGGTGGGCAGTTCGTTCAGCGACTGGTGCTGTTCGTTCCCGAAGCCAGGTTCCGCCGTGCTGTTGCGTCCGGTCCGGGAACGCTGGCGTTCCCGGATGTGAAGGTGAAGGCTCCTTATGGCCTCGGGGGTGTCCCAATGGCCGCCGGCGGGCTGGAGCGTTCCCTGGCTCGCGAGTTCGTCCTGGTCGTCGGTGACCGCGACGTCGAGGAGGGCCCACGACCGGAGATCGTTCTCGCCCAGGGCAAGAACCGGTTGTCGCGCGCTTTCCGGCTGTTCGCCGTGGCTCAGGAGGTCGCCGTCGAGCGGGGCGTACCTCTGGAATGGCGCCTGCGCGTCGTGCACGGTCTGGATCACTCGCCGCTCGAGACCCTCGCGCTCGACTTCGAGGAGATCCTCCGATGAGCGCGCAGGCGGTGCGAGGGCGTGAGCCTCGAGCCCGGGGTCACCCGACCCGGGCCTCCGGTACCAGAACCGGCCCGCCGCTCGCCGAGCTTCGCTCCCGTCCGCCGAAGGCCATCGCGTAGAGGACGGGCACCGCCATGCGGCTGATGAGCAGGGAGGCCACCTCCCCCGCGGCCAGGGCGATCGCCAGCCCCTGGAAGATGGGATCGAAGAGGATCACCCCCGCGCCCACCGTCACGGCCATCGCGGTGAGGAGCATGGGCCGGAAGCGAACCGCTCCGGCCTCCACGACTGCCTCCTCCACCGGCATTCCCTGACGGATCCGGGCCTCGGCGAAGTCGACGAGGATGATCGAGTTTCGCACCACGATGCCCGCTCCGGCCATGAAGCCGATCATCGAGGTGGCGGTGAAGAAGGCCCCCAGGACCGCGTGCGCCGGGAGGATCCCCACCAGCGAGAAGGGAATCGCCGCCATGACCACCAGCGGCGTCAGCAGGGAACGGAACCAGCCGACCAGGAGGCCGTAGATGAGGACGAGGACGATGGCGAAGGCAGCGCCGAGGTCCCGGAACACCTCGATGGTGATCTGCCACTCTCCATCCCACTTGATCGCCGGCCGCGCGTCGCTGGTCGGCTGGACCGAGTTGTAGATCCCGACCGGGCCGGGCAGCGCGGCGACCGCCTTGTTCATCTGGAGAATGGAGTAGGCGGGGCTCTCCGCGCCTCCCGCGACGTCACCGGTGACGTAGACCACCGGCAGGAGGTTCTTGTGGTAGATGCTCCGGTCCTCGATCGTGCTCTGGGCGCGCACCAGCTCGCCGAGCGGCACCATGGCTTGCCGGCGCCCGTCGAGAAGCCGGATCGCCAGCAGCTCGCTGATGTTCGAACGCTGTGTCCGTGGCAGGTCGAGGACGATCTCCACGTCCTCCTGCTCGCGCGGCAGATGCAGCAGACCGACCGACTCGCCGCCCACCGCCACGCGGAGGGTCCGGGCGATGACGTCGGCGCTGATCCCGTGGAGCGCCGCCTTCTCGGTGTCCACCACCAGGAGCTCCTTGGGGTGCGGTGATTCCACGTACCAGTCGACGTCCACCACGCCGGGCGTCGCGGCGAAGATGCCCCGCACGCCTTCCGCCAGGCGCTGGCGCGCTGCGCCGTCGGGTCCGTACACCTCCGCCACCAGGGCCTGGAGCACCGGCGGACCGGGTGGGATCTCGGCCACGGCCACTCGGGCCCCGTACCGGGCGGCGACGGCGGCGACCGCAGGTCGGATGCGGAGGGCAATCGGGTGGCTCTGCGCCGAGCGCTGGTGCTTGGGAAGGAGATTCACCTGGATCTCGGCCACGCTCGAGCCCTGGCGCAGGTAGTAGTGCCGGACCAGGCCGTTGAAGCTGTAGGGGGCCGCCGTCCCGACGTAGACCTGGTAGTCGGTGACTTCCTTCTCCTGGCGGATCGCAGCAGCGATCTCGCGCGCCGCCTGCGCCGTACGTTCCAGCGAGCTCTCCTCGGGCATGTTGAGGACGATCTCCAGCTCGCTCTTGTTGTCGTGGGGGAGCATCTTCACCCGCATCCAGCCGGCGGGGACGAACGCCATCGCTCCGAGCAGGAGCAGAGCGATCAGGACCAGAAACGACCAGCGCCAGGTCGAGCGACCGACGAGCCGGGACATCAGCCAGAGGTAGAGCCGGGTGGCCCGGTCGGAGCGGGCATCCCGGTGTTCCCCCTCCGCGGCGCGCAACCGGAGCAGGCGCGCCGCCGCCCAGGGCGTCACCGCGAAGGCGATCAGGAGCGAAAAGACCATTGCCGCGATGGCGCCGATGGGGATGGGCCGCATGTAGGGGCCCATCAGGCCGCCCACGAAGCCCATGGGCACGATGGCGGCGATCACCGTCAGCGTCGCCAGGACGGTCGGATTTCCGACCTCGGCCACCGCGCGCACCGCGATCTCCCGCAGCGAGCTGCGCTCGCCACGCTC
>DASROG010000080.1:0-2557 GCA_035646995.1 Myxococcaceae bacterium | reverse complement strand
CTCTTCCTCGCCTACGTCGGCGTGTTCGGCGTCGGGGTTCCGGGGCTGGCCGCGGGAGGCGGCGGGCGCGGACCGGGGCCGGGCGGTCCGGGAGGTGGCGCGTGAACGCGCTCGTCCTCTCCGCCGTTCTCGCCGCCACCCCGATCAGCCTGGAGCAGGTCCGCGAGGAGTCCCGCAACAACCTCCAGGCGCTCCTCACCGAGCTGGACCGGGTGCGCGCAAGCGAGCAGAAGCGGTTCAGCACGGGCGCGCTCATGCCTCAGCTCCAGGTCCAGGCCTCGGCCGGCCGGACCATCCAGCAGGAGTTCCGGGACCTCACCACCGTGGTCGTGCTCGACGCGAACGGAATCCCGGTCCAGCCCCTCCAGTACCGGCAGCAGGTGACGGACCAGCCGCACTACGCGGTGAACCGGTTCCAGCTGGGCGCCACGCTGACGCAGGTCCTCTTCGACCTGGCCAAGTTCCAGACCCTCGCGCAGTCCGGCCACCTGGAAGCAGCCGCTCGCGGCACGGCCGCCGAGCAGATGCTCGCCTCGGAGTACGAGGCGATGCGCCGGTTCTACGCTCTGTGGACGGCGCAGAAGCAGCTCCTCGTCTTGCAGACCACCGCGGACCGGAGCAAGGAGTTCGCCGACCGCGCGCAGGCGCTGTTCGAGGCCGGTCGCGGCACGAAGGGAGACGCGCTGGCCGCCGTGGTGAACCTGGGGACCGACCGGATCAACGTGGAGAAGCAGCGAGCGGTCGTCTCGCAGGCACAGATCGACCTCGCGTCGTGGCTCGGCCGTCCGGAGAGTCAGGAGCTCGACGCGGCGGACCCCCCGCTGCCTGACACACCTCCGCCGCCTCCCGTCACCCTGGAGCAGGGCCTGGACCTCGCCAGGGCCAACCGCCCGGTGCTGGTGCAGTGGGGCGCGCAGGTGAAGGCAGCCAAGAGCTTCGAGACCTCTCAGGCGGCTGGCTGGGCGCCACGGATCAACTTCCAGCTGCAGTGGCTCCGCTCCGGCCCCGAGGCCGATACCGTGTTCACCGACTACGGCAGGCAGAGCGCGGTCAGCGGCGCCATCACCCTCAACTGGGATCTCTTCAACGGGTTCCAGACCGACGCGCTCACCAAGCAGGCCCGCGCCCAGCTCGCCCAGGCCAGCCTCAACCTCGCCCAGAACGAGCGCGACGTCGAGGGGCAGGTGAAGGTGGCGCTGGACTCGCTCGGGGCGCAGCTGCGTGCGCTGGCGGTCGCCCGGGAGAACCGGGTCACCGCCGCGCAGAACCTCGAGTACGCGCAGGAGCGGTTCAGGGCCGGCGCCTCCTCCACCCTGGAGGTGCGGGACGCCCAGCTCAAGCTGGCGCAAGCATTTCAGACGCTCATCCAGACCCGGTCGGACGCCGAGGTCGCACGCGCCGGCCTGGAGAAGGCGATGGGCACCCTCGGCAACGGAGCGACGCCATGACATGGTGGAAGGGGTTGATCGCGGGAGTGCTGCTGCTCGCGGTGGTGGGAATCACCGTCGCGGGGCTCAGGAACCGGCCTCCTCCGGCCACCGAGGTCCAGGTGGCCAAGGTGCGCAAGGGGAGCATCAGCCGGGTCATCATCGGGGCGGGCAAGGTCGAGGCCTCCACCACGGTGAAGATCTCCTCCAACCTGTCGGGCGATCTGGTCGAGCGTCCGGTGGAGCTCGGGGACAAGGTGAAGAAGGGCCAGGTCCTGGGCCGCATCGACCCCCGGCCCTACACCGCCGCGGTGAAGCAGGCGCAGGCCTCGGTGAGCGCCGCCAGGGCGGACACCGCCAACGCCCAGGTGGAGGTGGACCGGACCAAGCTCGAGCTGGACCGGGCCGAGGGTCTGGCGAAGCGAGGGATGAGCTCCGGTGCCGACGTGGACAAGGCGAAGTCGGACTACAACGGCGCGCTCGCCCGCCTCGGGGCGGCGCAGCAGCGGTACCAGGGCCAGGTCGCCGCCCTGGAGAACGCCCACACCAACCTCTCCCGCACCACGCTGGGCTCGCCCATCGAGGGCACGGTCATCGAGCTCACCCGGGAGATCGGCGAGCGCGTCCGCGGTTCCGACTTCTCCGAGGACACGGTGATGACCGTCGCCGGGCTGAACAGCATGGAGGTCAAGATCGAGGTCGGCGAGCACGAGGTGGTTCACCTCCGCAACGGCCAGCGCGCCGAGCTCGCGGTGGACGCGCTCGAGGGCCAGACCTTCGAGGGCCAGGTGGTGGAGATCGCCCAGAAGGCGACGATCAAGAATCCCGGGACCGAGTCGGAGGTCACCACCTTCCCGGTGAAGGTGGCGCTCGACAGCCGGCCGCCCGGCGTGCTCCCGGGGATGAGCTCCGAGGTCCGGATCACCGCCGAGACCCACGACAACGCGTTCATCGTCCCCATCCAGGCGGTCACGGTCCGACCCGACAAGTCGCTCCCCGACTCGCAGCCGCCGGGCGAGACCTCGCTCGCGGCCAAGAAGCGCAGCGAGACCCTGGCGAAGATCGTCTTCGTGGTCGATGGCGACAAGAAGGCCCGTGCCCGCCGGGTGCGCACCGGGATCGCCTCGGAC
>DASROG010000079.1:0-2721 GCA_035646995.1 Myxococcaceae bacterium | reverse complement strand
ACGGCCGGGTGGACCAGATGGCGCTCATCAACCAGAAGGCGCCGCTCTCCATGGGCTGGTGCCTCGAGTGCCACCGCAACCCCGAGCCGCACCTTCGGCCGGTGGAATTCATGACCAGCATGACCTGGCAGCCGGACCCTTCGGTGGACCGGCAGAAGCTCGGGGCCCAGCTGGCCCAGCAGTACAACGTTCACACGCGCACCTCCTGCGACGCATGCCACCGATGACCACTCCCCGGTTTCCGCTCCCCGTCCTCGGTTCGAGCGCCCCCGTCGAGCCCCAGGCGGTCGACCTCCCGGACGAGGCCAGCTTCGCCCCGGGCCGCCAGCCCGGCTCCGATCACGGCTACGGCCGCAGCTACTGGAGGAGCGTGGAGGAGCAGCTCCACGGCGAGGCGGCGCTCCCTCATCGCGACCAGGAGTTCCCCCCCGGCGCCTTCGACGTGCCCAAGGGCTTCGCCCGGCGCGACTTCCTTCAGCTCATGGGCGCCTCGGTGGCCCTGGCCGGGCTCACCGCCTGCACCGAGAAGCCGGTGGAGCGGATCCTCGCCTACAACAAGGCGCCGGACGGCGTGGTGCCGGGCAACCCGCTCCACTACGCCACCGCCTTCGTGCAGGACGGGTTCGCCCTGGGCGTTCTCGCCACCAGCTGGGAAGGCCGCCCGGTGAAGGTGGAGGGCAACCCGGGCCATCCAATCTCCCGCGGGACCACCGGGCCCCACGCCCAGGCCGAGCTGGCCACCCTCTACGATCCGTTCCGGGCCCGGGTGCTGAAGGAGCGGGGCGCCGGCCGGAGCTGGCGCGGGTTCCGCGAGTCGATGCGCATCCGCTCGGCGGCGTGGGAGAAGGACGGCGGCGCCGGCCTGCGGTTCCTCTCCGGCCCCAGCAGCTCGCCGCTGATCGGGTCGCTGCGGCAAGCCATCGCCGAGCGTTTCCCCAAGGCTCGGTTCCACGCCTGGAGCGCGACCCCGCGGGACTCGATCTACGAGGGCACGGCGCTGGCGTTCGGACGGGCGCTCGAGCCGCACTACGTGGTGGAGAAGGCGGACGTCATCGTCTCCCTGGACGCCGACTTCCTCGAGGCGCGGCCCGACACCGTCGACCAGAACCTCGGCTTCGCCAACCGCCGCGAGCCGCACCACCCGAAGGGGATGAACCGGCTCTACGTGGTCGAGCCCCGGTTCAGCATCACCGGGGGCATGGCCGACAACCGGCTGCGTCTGCGCAGCGCGGACATCGAGGCCTTCACCCTGGCGCTCGCCGCCGAGCTGGGGAAGAGCGTGCCCGCGCTCTCCGGGTACCGGAGCCCTGCGCCCCTCGACGGCGAGCGGGCGAAGTTCGTCGCCGCGGTGGCCAGGGATCTCGCCGGCAAGCGCGGCGCGGCGCTGGTCATCCCCGGCGAGCGGCAGACCGCGCTCACCCACGCGGTGGCCCACGCGATCAACGCCGGCCTCGGCGCGATCGGCGCCACGGTGACCTTCACCGAGCCCGCGGTGCTGGACACCGCGAGCGGCCGCGCCGGCTGGCAGGCGCTCGTGGACGAGCTCCGTGCGGGCAAGGTGGACACCCTGGTCATCACCGCCTGGAACCCGGTGTTCACCACTCCGGGCGACCTGGATCTCCCGAGCCTGCTGAAGCGGGTGCCCAACGCCGTCTACCTCGGCCTTCACGACGACGAGACCTCGCGGGAGGTGAACTGGTTCCTCCCCTCCGCGCACGCCTTCGAGAGCTGGGGTGACGCCCGCTCCCGCGACGGGACGCTCTCCCTCGTCCAGCCCCTCATCCAGCCGCTCTTCGGGGGCATCTCCGAGGCCGAGCTGCTCACGTCCTTTCTCACCGACGACACCAAGCCCTACGACCGGCTCAAGGCGCTCCATGCCTCGCGGGCCAAGACCGACTTCGACAGCGAGTGGGAGGTCTGGCTGGCCAGCGGCGTGGTGCCCGGCGCCGCGAGCGCGGCGGTGACCCCGTCGCTGCAGGGGGACAAGGTGCGCTCCGCGGCCGGCCAGGCGAAACCCGCTCCGGCCGGCCTCGAGCTGGACCTGGTGCACGACTACAAGATCCTCGACGGCCGCTACGCGCTGAACAGCTGGCTCCAGGAGCTGCCGGATCCGATCACCAAGGTGACCTGGGACAACGTGGCGCAGGTCGGCCCGGGCCTGGCAAAGCAGCTGGGGCTCCGGAACGGAGATCTGCTGACTCTCACCGTCTCCGGCCGCTCGGTGGAGATGCCGGCCTGGGTGCAGCCCGGCCACGCCGACGACGCGGTCTCGGTCTCCCTCGGCTACGGCCGCAAGCAGCACACCCTGGGCGTGAAGGACGCGGACGAGCCGGTGGTGGTGGGGCACGACGTCTACCCGCTCCGGAGCGCCGCCAGCCCTTGGTTCCTCACCGGGCTGGAGGTGAAGAAGACCGGCCGGAAGTACGCCATCTCCACCACCCAGGTGCACAACGTCACCGAGGGCCGGCCCGTCGCCCTCATGCAGACCCTCGAGGAGTTCGAGAAGCATCCCGAGGCGGTCGAGGACCGTCCTCCGGTGAAGCTCGGCGGCAAGGAGCTGAAGGGGACGCTGCTCCCCTCGGTCCAGCCGGAGGTGGACTACGAGAGGATCCAGTACAAGTGGGCGATGGCGGTGGACATGAGCCGCTGCACCGGGTGCACCGCGTGCGTCGTGGCCTGCCAGGCGGAGAACAACATCCCGGTGGTCGGCAAGTACCAGGT
>DASROG010000078.1:0-4201 GCA_035646995.1 Myxococcaceae bacterium | reverse complement strand
TCACCCAGGAGCTTCCGGTGGTCTCGGTCTCGGAGCTCGCGGGCAGGCCGGCCACCCCCATCCCGCTCACCGACACGGTCCCACCGGCGCCGCCGGTGCCCGCGGCGCCGCTTCCCAGCTTCGGAAAGGGTAAGGCCGCGGCCGCCAGCGAGCCCGCGCCGGCCCGGGAGGCGCCCTCGCCCGCGTCCGTCCAGCAGTTCCCACCCGCGCCCCCGCCGAGGGCGCCGTCGTCGGACGCTTCACCCCCGACGGGCCTGCGCGCCACCGCGGAGGAGCCGGCGCACCCGCTGGTGCGGGCCACCGAGCTCACCACCGTCGCGGGGAAGCTTCCCGGAGACGGAAGCCGGACCTACACCGTCACGCCCGAGGCGGTCCGGGTGGAGGTGCGGGGCGAGGTGCTGGTGCGCACGGCTGGGCTCCTGGGCTGGACCGGGCTCATCGAGGCGAGGGCCGAGTTCAAGCGCTTCCGCGGCCGGGTGACCGACAAGCCGTTCGGCTGGGGCCCGGCGCGCATGCACCGGCTGGTGGGGACGGGCACGGCATGGCTCGGGGTGATGGGGAGGACCTTCCTCGCCGTCGACCTCGGGGACGAGAGCGTCTACCTCCGCGAGGACTGGGTGTTCGGGTTCGAGGAGCCGGTGATGTTCGAGAACGGGCGGGTCCCGAGCGAGGTGGCCCCGGATCTCGACCTGGTGCACCTGAGCGGGATGGGGCAGGTGCTGCTCGCGCTCCCGGGGCCCCTGCGCTCCACCGAGGTGCGACACGACGCGCCGGTCACCGTCCCGCTCCAGCACTGGGTGGGGTGGCAGGGCCAGCTGAGCCCGCGCGTGGTGGCGCTGGGCTGGGAAGGCCCGCAGGGCACGCCCGCGCCCGCGGTGGAGCTGTCAGGCGAGGGCGTGGCGCTGCTCTGCGTGCCGGCAGGGTTGATCTAGCGCCCCCGTCTCCACCGAGCTCCGGCCAGCGTCGGGACGAGGGACGGAGCCGGGGGCGGTCTCAGTGCGCGTCGGCGGAACCAGGCGCTGCTCTGCGTGCCGGCGGGAACTGGCTAGCGCTCGGGGCGGCTCAGGCGAGCCGGCCCTGGTGCGCGAGCGAGAGCAGGTCCATCCCCCATGCCACGACGGTGTGGATCGCCGCGCCCCACCACATGGAGCCCGTCCGCAGGCTGAGCGTGCCGAGCACCCACCCGGCGACGATGGCGCCGAGGCACTCGGCGAGCGGCTTCTCGAAGTGGATCATGGTGTACGGCACGACCGACACCCAGACCGCGGCGTAGCCCATCCGGTGCTTGAGCCCGTGCACGAGGAAGCCGCGGAAGAAGAACTCGATTCCCACGAACTGGGAGGCGTAGAGCAGCTCCCAGAGCCAGAAGTTCGGCCAGAGGCGCTCACCCGGCGCGAGCCGGTAAAAGGGGTAGGTGGCCTGGAAGGGCTGGGTGTACGAGGCGATGACCACCGCCGGGGCGATGAGCGCCAGGATCGCCAGGTACAGCCAGGCGTGAGGCAGGATCCCCCGGAGTCGGAGCCCGAAGTCCGCGATCGGGCGGCCGAGGACGCCAGCGACCACCGCAGCCGGGATGCCCAGCAGGAACAGGTCGCGGGCAATCGTCCAGAACACCCGCGCGTGGAAGGGGGCCTGGGGCCCCTCCGTGAGCCAGCTCTGCAGCTGGTTGAAGAACGGCTTCACCTCCAGCGCCGAGCACAGGTGCTGCCAGGTCCCGAGCGCGCCTGGCCGGCCGAAGAACTGGATGAGCGTCAGGCAGAGTACGGCGGTGAGAAGGACGATGCCCGCATCGCGATCGAGCCGGGACGCGCCCTCGCGCTCCAGGGCGAGCCGCGCCCCGGCGTCGGCGCGCTCGGCGGTGTCGGTCACCAGCGTACGCCACAGGACCGCGGGACCGGAGGCGCGCATTCTCGGGTTCAGGGGACCGGGCCGTCATCCGTCGGACGGGGGCCGAGGGCGGCGCGGCGAGCGCGCTCGGCGTCCAGGAAGCGCCGGACGGTGACCCGGTCCGCTTCCGGCATGTGGAAGCCCTCGAAGCGCTCGACCATGTGGTCCATCTGCACGTCGGTGACGCGCGCCGACCAGTCCCGCTCGTCGAGGTCGAAGATGCGGAGCGCCGCGGGACGCGCGGTGGAGCGGGTGCGGTCGTGGCAGCGACCGCAGCTGACCCTCAGCGCCTCCCGAGCGGGCTCGCGCAACCGGGGGAGCTCGACCGCAGCGTCGTTCCGTCCCTGGGCGGCGGCTCCGACCGCGCCGAGGACCAGCATTGTCCCGGTGAGCCGCATGGCGTCGGGAGGCTACTCTCTCCTCGCCTTGCACGTCGCCAACGCGGGCGCACGTGGAGTAAGCCCGGGAATCGTGAACCGGCCCCCGGAAGACCGGCAAGAGCGGCGGAGGCGCCGCCGGCCTCGTGCCGGGCGGGAGCACCGCCCGCCCGGGGTCCTGCTGAAGGAGTTCTGGAACGTCCCGAACCTCCTGACCTTCGGTCGGATCCTCATCATCCCGCTGTTCATCTACCTGGCGTACCAGGCGAGCCCGCTCGCCTCCCTTCTGGCCGGCGCGCTGTTCGCGGTGGCGGCGATCACCGACGTGGTGGACGGCTGGCTCGCTCGGCGGATGGGGCTGGTCACCGTCATCGGCAAGTTCCTCGACCCGCTCGCCGACAAGCTGATCGTCCTGGCGGCGATGGTGATGCTGGTCCGGCTCGGCCGGTTCCCTGCCTGGGTGGCGATCCTCCTCCTCTCGCGGGAATTCGTGGTCACCGGGCTTCGGCAGATCGCCGCCAGCGAGGGGATGGTCATCGCCGCGGGGCAGGAGGGGAAGTGGAAGACTGCGCTTCAGCTGGTGGGGATCATCGCGCTCCTGGTGCACTACCGGCACGAGCTGGACCTGTGGGTCTGGCGCGGTCCGGTGAGCTTCAACGCGGTCGGCCAGGTGCTGACCTACCTGAGCGTGGTGTTCAGCCTCTGGAGCGCGGGCGTCTACTTCCGCGCCTTCCTGCAGATGCTGGCCCGGCGAGGCGACGGCGGCGGCGGCTCGGCCGAGGCGTGAGCAGCGGGTGAGCTAGCGGGTGGTGAACCCGGTGGCGGTCCCCGTCTGGAACCCCGGTCCCTGCGGCGGGATGAATCCCGTCTCGACGAAGGCGTCGAGGCTCGCGTAGGGCCCGATCGCGACCAGGCCGAAGTCGTACGGGTGGCCGGACGGAAGGCCGAGGCCCCGTCCGCTCAGGTCGGGAATTCGAACGTGGCTCCCGCTGCTGAAGATCAGGAAGGCCGGATCATTGGCCGCACCGCTGAGGAAGAGGATGTGGACCCCGCTCGGGACCGGGGTCCAGACGAGGTCGGTGTTGGTGTCGACCCCGGTCGCCCCGTTGGCCGGGGCGGTGGCCACCGCCGGTGAGGGGAGGGTGAGCGGGGCGCCGCTCGTGCCGGGCGGGAGGCTGAACAGCTGGGCCAGGGTAAACGAGCTCTGATCGCTCGTGGCGGCGGTGATCGTGACGTCGGCCCTGGCCCCGACTCCTGCCGGCACCGGGACGGTGAAGGTTCCTCCGTCGAGGAAGTCCCTGCTCACCGGGAAATACGCTCCGTCGTCGAAGGTGAGGAAAACGTCACGCTGGACGATCTCGTGGCCGGCGGGCGCGGTGATGAGGGTGGAGACGCTGTCGGGGAGGACTGCGGTGAGTTGCACGTCGGCGTTGGTGACGGTGCCCCCGCTGGTGAGGGACACGCCGGTGCTCACGCCGTGCGAGCGGTAGCCGGTGACGGTGCCGTTCGTGTCGACGGTCCACTGCAGACCGTGCACCGCGCCAGTGATGGTGGTGGGGCCGTACCAGGCCACTCCGAACGCGTAGGGCGAGGCGGTGACGTCGATGGCCGTGGAGGCGGTCTGCGGGGCGCCGAAGCCGATCGCGGTGAAGGTCCCCGAGGGCGTGGGGAGCGGATCCCCTCCCACGATGAGCCCTCCCAGGCTGGCGCTCCTGGCGGGCGGTGGGCTCGCGGGCAGGTCGAGCAGCCGGGGATTGGTCCGGGAGAGCTGGGAGTAGACGGTGGCCACCTTCGCCGGGGCCGGCTCGAGGATGATCAGGTCGTACGGGGTGGTGACCCCCGTCAGCGTGAAGGCCCCGAGTCCGTCGGTGGTGGTGGACGCCGCCCCGATCACCACCGTGCGCGAGGCCACCGGCTGTCCGAAGGAGTCGAGGACC
>DASROG010000077.1:0-8822 GCA_035646995.1 Myxococcaceae bacterium | reverse complement strand
GCCGGCTCGTCGGCGTATGCCACCGCGTAGAGGCGGGCTGCGGCGCTCCAGCGCAGCGGGCGGCCGGGCTCGAGCCGGCGGTGCAGTCCGTCCCACGAGGCCACGCCGGCCTCGCCTTCGCGCTGCCGGGGGTGTGCGCGGCTCTGGCCGCGGGGCGCATCGAGGCCGCTTTGGTGGGCGGGATCGACACCTGCTACGACGCCGATGCCGTGGAGGAGCTGCTCGCGGCCGGGCGGCTCTACGACGGGAAGAACCTGGAGGGCTTCATCCCCGGGGAGGGCGGCGCCTTCCTGCTCCTCTCGCGCGCCGACCTGGGCCGCCCGCTGCGCTGGAGCGCCGCAGCCCGCCTCGACGCGGTGGCATACGCCGACGAGCCGGCCGCGGCCGATGCCGACGCCCCCGTCACCGGCGAGGCGCTCACCCGCGCCGTGCGCGCAATCTGCGATCCGCTCGAGGCGGCCGGCCGGAAGGTGGACTGGTGGCTCTCCGACCTCACCCACGAGCGCGACCGGGTGCGCGAGTGGCAGCTCGTCATGCCGCGCGCCATGGTGGGGGTGAGTGAGGGGGAGCCGGTGCTGGAGCTCCTGTCGCCCTTCCTCGGCGATCTCGGCGCGGCCG
Organism: Myxococcaceae bacterium; assembly: GCA_035646995.1. Classification (GTDB taxonomy): domain Bacteria; phylum Myxococcota; class Myxococcia; order Myxococcales; family Myxococcaceae; genus RPRB01. Next base: position 8,204 of record DASROG010000077.1, on the reverse strand, counting down.
CCCTGCCCACCGCCCTGGTGCTCGCCGCCGAGGGGTTCACCCGCGGCGATCCTCCCACGGCGCGGAACTGCCTCGCCTGCGCGGCGAGCGCGGGGCCAGGCCGCGCCGCCGTGCTTCTCTCCAGCGCAGTGGCGCCTGCGGCTCGCACGTGACGCGGGGGAGATAGCCCCTTGCGGTGGATGCGGAGCGAGACCTGATGCGACAGCTCTCCCGTGAGGGCTCGAGTTCGCCGCGACCCAGGCCGAGACCACCCATCTGCTCGAGCCTCTGAGGGCGGCGAAGCCCCCGCCGTTCTGGCCGAGTTCCTGGTGGACTCGCCCGTCCATTGGCAAGGCGCTGCCGCTGTGGCAGCGTCCGGCGCGTCGTTCGATCACCCAGCGAGGGGGCCGGATGCCGGTGCGTGCCGTCGTGGTAAGCGGTGTGCGCGTCCATGGCTGTTGGGCGCTGGCGCTGATCGTCGCCTCGCTGGGCATGGGATGCGCCCGCGGCGTCCGCCCGCCCTGTGACAACCCGCCACCGGTCTACCTGAAGCTCGAGGGCGCGCCGCGCCTCAACCCCGACGAGCGGGGCCAGCCGCTGGTCACCCAGGTGCTGGTGTTCCAGACCCGCGGGGTGGCCCGCGCCGAGGCAGCGGACTTCAACGACCTGCGGACCCGGCCCCAGGAGGTGCTGGGTGACGAGCTGGTGAACGTACAGGACACCACGGTGGAGCCGGGCGGCACCACCACCGTGGGCTACCGCCGTGACCCGAAGGCCTCGGCGGTGGTGGTGATGGGAGTCTTTCGCGAGCCCACCTCCACCACCTGGCGCTCGGTGGCGCGCCTGCCGTCGGTGGACCCGGACCGGTGCAGCGATCAGCCGCAACCGGTGAAGGAAGCCCCCGGACCGGAGGACACGGTCCTGGTGTTCGGGCTAGACGACGTGCGGGTCGTCAACAAGACCCCGCCTCCGAAGGGGTGAGACGGTGAGCCGGCCGCTGCAGCGCGTGGTCTGGAAGGAGGGGATGTTCATGTCCCCTCAGCACCTCCAGGCGCAGGACGCGTACCACGAGCTGCTCCTCGCCGGCCGGCTGGCGGCGCTCTCCCCGTACCCCTGGGGCGTGCTCCACGTGGAGGTGGACCAGGAGGCCCTCCGGGCCGGACAGCTCCAGCTCCTGTCGTTCTCCGGGATCCTCCCGGACGGTACCCCGCTGGCCTTCGACAGGGGTCACCCGGAGGCTCCCCCGCTCCGCCCCCTCGCCGAGCAGCTCCGCCCCGGGGTGAAGAGCGTGGAGGTCTACCTGGGGGTCCCCAAGGAGCGAGACGGTCTGGAGAGCTACGGCCAGGACGGCAACCGCCAGAGCGCGGCCCGGTATCTGGTCCAGGAGCAGCCGGTCGCGGACCGTCTCTCGGTGGGCTCCATCGTCCCGGTGGCTTTCGCCCAGAGGAACACCCGACTCCTCTTCGGCAGCGAGCCCCGCGACGACTTCGAGGCGCTGCAGATCGCCGAGGTGACCCGCGACGGCCTGGGGGCGGCGGTGATCGAGCCCGGTTTCGTCCCGCCCAGCCTCCGCATCGATGCCTCGCCCTGGCTGATCGACGAGACGCGGAAGTGTCTGCAAGTGATGCTCGGCAAGCAGCAGCAGCTCGCCGATGCCCGGAAGCACCGCGACGCCTCGACGGTGGAGTTCACCCCTGGTGACGTGAAGCGCTTCCTCCAGCTGCACGCGCTCGACTCGGCCATCCCGGTGCTCAACCACATGGCCGAGACGGGCGAGGTCCATCCGCACGCGCTGTATCTCGAGCTGCTGCGTGCCGCGGGGGGGCTCTCCACCTTCGCGGTGGGGGTGGATCTGCTCGCCCTCCCCAAGTTCCAGTACACCCGCCTCGGCCCGACCTTCGCCGATCTCTTCGCCACCCTGCAGCGGATGCTCCAGACCGTGGAGCGCAGCGGCTCGCTGACCATCCCGCTCGATCTGCGGCCCAGCGGCGTCTACATCGGCAAGCTCGACGACGAGCGCGTGGCCCGCGCGGAGGCGTTCATCCTCGCGGTGAAGAGCGAGGTCTCCGAGCAGCAAGTGAGCGAGCAGCTGCCGCGGCTGTCGAAGATCGCCTCCACCACCGAGATCGCCCGCATCGTGCAGGCCGCCGCTCCGGGCGTGCCGCTGCAGATCAACCACCGGCCGCCCAACGAGGTCGCGGTGCGGCCGGGCGTCGTCTACTTCAACCTCGCCACCGACGACCCGTACTGGAAGAACGCGCTTCGGGACCGCTCGGTGGCCATCTACCTGCCACAGCCCTTCGACCCGAGCCGCACCAAGATCGAGCTGCTCGCCATCCCCGGGCGCTGACCGGACGGGAGAACCGATGGACGTCGTCCAGGCCGCCACCCAGGACTGCTTCGGAGCAATCCAGCAGCTCCGGCGGAGCGACCCGACGCTCCTCCCCGAGCCGGAGCTGCTCCAGCGCCGGATGCGGACCTTCATCGACCGGATGCAGAGCGCGCTCCGCGACTCGGGACTCGCGCACGCCGACGTGGACGACATCACCTACGCGATCTGCGCCCTGGCGGACGAGGTGGCGCTCAACGCCGGCGAGCCGCTCGCCTCGGGCTGGATGGGACATCTTCTCCAGTTCCACTACTTCCGCGAGAACACGGCCGGGGACGGCTTCTTCCAGCGCCTGGAGACGATCCGCCGCGACCCGCGCCGCCGCGAGGTGCTCCGGGTCTACGCGCTCTGCCTGTGGTTCGGCTTCCAGGGGCGCTACCGGGTGCGCGGAGGCGAGCTGGAGCTGATGAACCTCGGCGAGTCGCTGCAGCGCGAGGTGGGTCCCCGGCCGTCCGAGATCGAGGCGCTCTCCCCTCACGCCGACCGGCCCACCGAGGCGCTGGGGCGTGCGCGGGCGAGCCTCGCCCTGCTCTACGTCACCGGCGGGGCCCTGGCCCTGGCCCTCCTGCTCTTCGTGGTGCTCCGGCTCGCGCTCGGGGCGAGCACGTCCGGGCTGTCGGAGACCGTGGCCGAGGTGAGGCCGGCGGCGGCAGGGGCGCGGCGATGATCCTGGGGATCATCTTCCTGGTGGTGCTCCTGTCCTGCCTCTGGACGGTGGCCATCCTCTTCGGGCTGAGCCTGGCGCTGCCCATCGTCCCCACCGTGGCCACCCTGGTCGCGGTGGCGGCGATCGTCGTCGTCCGCCGCCTGCAGGCGCGCGCTGCGGCGCAGGCCATCGAGAAGACGCTCAAGTCGCAGGGGGAGACCTTTGCCGCCCAGGCCCGCCCGGACCAGCAGCCGGAGATCCAGGCGCTGCAGTCCGAGTTCGGCAAGGCGGTGAGCGCCCTGAAGTCGAGCAAGCTGGCGCGCGGAGGAAGCGACGCGCTGGGGGTGCTGCCCTGGTACCTGATCATCGGTCCTCCTGGTGCAGGGAAGAGCACCGCGCTGAGCAAGTCCGGCCTGCAGTTCCCCTACCTCTCCGCGGGCGGGCGCGGGGTGAAGGGCGTGGCCGGCACCCGCAACTGCGAGTGGTGGCTCACCAACGAGGCGGTCCTCCTCGACACTGCCGGCCGCTACACCACCGAGGACAACGACCGCGACGAGTGGCTCGCCTTCCTCGACATGCTGGCCAGGAACCGCCCCCGCCGGCCGCTCAACGGCCTTCTGGTGGCGGTGAGCGTGGGGGACTTCGTCGAGCTGGACGAGGAGGGGTCGGCGGCGCTCGGCCAGCGCATCCGGGAGCGCATCGACGAGGTGATGTCGCGGCTCAAGGTGGTGCTCCCGGTCTACGTGCTCTTCACCAAGTGCGACCTGCTCGCCGGGTTCGTGGAGACCTTCGGGGAGCTGGGGAAGAACGAGAGAGGGCAGATCTGGGGCTTCACCCTTCCGGTGGCGGAGGGGAAGGCCACCGGGGAGCGCTTCGCCGAGCTCTTCGACGAGCTGTCCACCCAGGTCGGCGCCTGGTCCCTGGATCGCCTGGCGAAGGCGCGCCGGCTCGAGGACCGCGAGCGCATCTTCCAGTTCCCTGCGCAGTTCGATGCCCTGCGCGCCAACCTCACCGAGTTCATCCAGACCGTCTTCGCCGCCAACGTCTACCAGGACACCCCCCTGCTCCGGGGCACCTACTTCACCAGCGGCACCCAGGAAGGGCGGCCCATCGACCGGGTGATGCGGGCGATGGCCAGCGCCTTCGGGCTGCAGGGCGCGGTGCCCGAGGCCGAAGCCGCGGTCCAGGATCCCAAGAGCTACTTCCTGCGCGACGTCTTCTCGAGGGTCATCTTCAAGGACCAGAGCCTCGCGGTGCGCAGCGCGAGCGCCACCCGGCGGGACCGGCTGGTCCAGCGCGCATACACCTTCGGGGGCCTCGCGCTCGCGGCGCTGCTCATCGTCCTTCCGGCGGTGTCCTTCTTCCGGAACCTCTCGCTGGTGCACTCCACCCGGGACCTGGTGGCCGGGCTGAAGGGCAAGCTCGGGAGCTCCACCGCCACCCTCAAGTCGCTGACCCCGCTCCGCACCCGCCTGGAGGAGCTGAACGCCACGAGGAGCGAGGGCCCGCCGCTCACCATGCGCTTCGGGATGTGGCAGGGCGACGCGGTGCTGGAGCAGCTGCGGCCGTTCTACGGGACCACCGTTCGTGACCTGGTGGTGAAGCAGGTGCTCGAGCTCAGCGACGCCGAGCTGGCCGAGTTCGTGAAGATTCCACCCCCGAAGCTGGTGGCGAGGACACACCTGCCGTTCTGGGAGGCGCTGAAGCTCCACCTGCTGCTCACTTCCCCGCGCGAGGAGGGAGAGCCCGCGCTCGACGAGGCGACGCAGGAATGGATGCTCTCCCGCATCACCCGGCCCTACTTCGCCCGCGCTCTGTCCGAATCCAGCGAGGAAGGCCAGGCGCTCCGGGCGCACGTCACGACCTATCTCCGGCTCCTGGCCCAGGACCCCAGCCTGGCCCTCCCGCGGGATGCGAGGCTGGTGGAGCGGAGCCGGACGGTGCTCCGCGGCCTTCCCCTGGCCGACCTGGCGCTGGAGAGAGTCATCGCCGCCGCGGGCCAGCAGGTGGAGGACCTCACCCTCAACGGTCTCCTCGGGGGGAGCCTCCCCGAGTACGGCTCCAAGTCGAAGGTGCGGGCCGCGTTCACCAAGCGCGCCTACACCGGCAAGGTCGGCGAGCTCCTGAAGGCTGGGATGAAGGACTCCGACGGCTGGGTCCTCGCCGCGCCCGGTGCTGCCGGCTCGAGCGCCGCCGATCTCGAGTCCGCGTATTTCAAGGCCTACATCGGCGAGTGGCGGAACTTCCTCGAGTCCATCGAGCTGGTCCCGCTCCGAGGCGACCGCGCCCGGGTGCAGGCCCTGCTCGACAACCTGACCGGAGGCAGCACCCCGCCGCTCTCGGTGCTCTTCGAGCGGGTGGCGGAGAACACGCGGCTCGAGGGACGGGTGGAGCAGATCGGTCTGGACCTCAAGGACAAGCTGCTGAAGAAGCTGGACACCACGCCTGCCGCGCAGGTGCCGCTGCCCTCGGGCAACCGCAACGACCCCGACCGGCTCCTCACCGCCACCGACCTCCGGCAGTTCTTCGAGCCCTTCACCAGCTTCGGCGTGAGCCGGGGAGAGAAGCAGCCCGCGCCGATCGACCGATACTACGAGCAGCTGGTGGTGCTCCGGGACGGCTTCCGGGCCGAGACGCAGGATGCCTCGGGACTCGTGCTGCGCATCAAGAGCGCCCGGGCGTCGCTGGAGGGGCTCCTCGCCTCGGTGAACGCAGGGCTGATGCGCCCCGTCCTCTCCAAGCTCACCAGCCCTCCGCTGGAGGAGGCCTACCGGGTGGTGACCGGCGCGCAGAAGTCGGAGGCGATCCGGAACTTCTGCAACGGAGTCGGCGAGCCGTTCCGCTCCCTGGCCAAGCGCTACCCCTTCGCCGCCGGGGCTGCGGAGGCCCCTCTGGCCGACGTCGCCGATTTCTTCCGCCCCAAGACCGGACAGCTGTGGACCTTCTTCGAGGCGAACATGAAGCCGAACGTGGTGCGCGCCGGCGACCGCTTCCTCAGTCCCAGCGGTGAGCACGTCTATCCCCAGGACGTCATCGGATACTTGAACCGCGCCAACGATGTGAGCCGCGCGCTCTTCCCGCCCTCGAGCAACGACCCGCAGGTGCCGTTCTCGGTGCACATCCACCCGGTGCCCAAGCTCGCCAGCGTGGCACTCATCGTGGACGGCGACACCTTCGAGTACCGGAACGGACCCGAGGAGTGGCGAGCCTTCCGCTGGCCGACGCCTGGCAAGACGCCCGGCGCGTCCATCCGGGTCCGGGATCCGCGGGGCAAGGTGGAGGTCATCCAGCAGGATGGAGACTGGGGCCTGCTCCGGCTCTTCGAGCAGGGGACGGTCCGCGCCTCCACCCCGGCGATGTTCACCCTCTCCTGGCGCGTGCCCACGCTCGACGCCGAGGTGCTCATCGACGTGAAGCCCGTCCGCGGCGAGTCGCCGTTCACCCCCGGCCAGGGCTCGAGGAAGTCCTTCCTGGCCGTCTTCCGCGGACCGGGCCTCGCCCCGCTGAAGGCGTGTGAGTGACCGCCGTGCCGCCCTCCTCCACACCGGCGTTGTACGGGAAGATCCCCGCCCAGGGGGACTTCCTCCGGTCGAACGTGGTCGACCCGGCGGCGGTCGAGTTCTCGCGGTGGCTGGAGGAGGCGCAGGAAGGCATGTACCGCACCCAGGCGGCGCTGCCCGGTCTTCCGATCTGCTTCGTCCACGTGGTGCCGCAGGCGCGCACCGCGGTGGTGGGGGCGCTCTTGCCCAGCCGCGACGCGGTGGGTCGCGTGTTCCCCTTCGCCGCCTTCCTCCCGGTGGACGCGGGACCGCTGGCCCTGAGCTACCCGCGCGCTCCGCTCGCCTTCTCCATGTTCCTCGGGGAGGTCGCCCGCCTCGGCCGCGACGCGGCGACGCTCGCCGCCCCGGCAGTGCTCGAGCGCATCCGGAAGCTGCCCCTGCCCGGGCCTGCGGAGTGGGACCTCGCCGGCGAGCTCACCGAGCGGCTCCTGGATCAGCCGACGCGCGGACTGCTGGCCTCGCTCGGCGAGCCGCCCTCGGGGGCGGCGTACGGGCTCCGCACCTTCCTCTCCGCCTGCTCTGCCGAAGCGGCGGAGATCCCCTCCCGGACAAGGGTGGTGCTCGAGTGCCCCCTGGCAGGGGAGGGTCCGGCGGTGTGGCTGGAGCTCGCGCGCAGGGTGCTGCGCTGGCGCAGCCCACCCCCGTTCTTCTGGACCGAGGCCGCGCCACCCCGCCTCTTCCTCTCCCTGGGCGCTCCACCGCCGTCGGTGCTCGGCCTCCTGGCCCGCCCGGATCCGCGGTCCAACCTCGTCTGGCCGCTCCGGACCACCCAGCGGGCCGCCGCCGACACCGCCCTCGCCGCGCTCACCGCCGAGCAGCGGGCGGCGGTGGGCGATCCGGACCGAACTCTCCGGCAGCTCTTTTCCGCATTTCTCCAGGGCTGACCCACGTGACCCTCTCCCGGGAAGAGCTGACCCAGCGCGTCCAACCCTGGCTCGAGCCCATCTCCGCGGCCACGCCCTCCGGCAGCAGCGCGCGCTATGAGCCCGACTACGAGCGCATCCTCGTCGAGGTGGGCAAGCTCGAGGCGCCCACCGGAGGGGCGGTGGACTGGGTCCAGGTCGCCACGCTGGGCAAGAAGCTCCTCGGCTCAAAGTCGAAGGACATGCTGGTCGCCGCGTACACCGGGTTCGCGCTGTTCGCGCCGAAGAAGAGCCTGGCCGGCCTGCTCGAGGGAATGGTGCTGGTCTCGGAGCTGACCGACCGCTTCTGGGACTCGCTCTTCCCCGACGGGAAGCGACAGAAGGCGCGCGCCAACGCGGTGGGCTGGTTCGTCCAGCGGGTGTCGCTCTCCATCGGCGACGTCGTCCCCGCGCTTGCCGAGCGCGAGGTCGTCGAGGCCCTCATCCCCGCCGCGCAGCGGCTCGCCGAGGTGTGCCGCACCCGCCTCACCGAGGGCGGGCCGGCGTTCGGTCCACTGATGGCGGCCCTGGAGCGCCTCCGGCTGCAGCTGCCGCCCGAGGCGCCGCCGCCGCCACCCCCCACTCCGGAGGCCGCGCCGTCCGCCTCCGCGGGGTCCGCTGCCACCTCCGTCGCAGCGCCAGCCGCCGCGCAGGCGGCCGCTCCCGCCCCGGCGCTGCCCGCGCGCGGAGCAGATGCCACCGGCTGGCTGCGAGAGGTCGGGGCGGTA
>DASROG010000076.1:0-10168 GCA_035646995.1 Myxococcaceae bacterium | reverse complement strand
CGCGCGCCCCACCCGCGTCCGGAAGCGGGCCATCCACCGCACCAGCGGTGAACGGAACCGGCGGAAGTCCGCCACCTCGCCGATGGCGTGGAGCTCGCCGGCCCGTGCCACCTGGCGGGCGTAGAACGGCGAGGACTCGACCAGGACGGGCGCGGGCACCTCGAGGCCGCCCGCGGAGAGCGTCCGCGGCACCCGGAGTCCCCAGGAGGTGGGCACCTCCTCCGGCGCAGGCGCCCTGGCGCGGCTGACCGAGCTTCCGCGGGCACCGGTGTGCAAGGTGATCCGCTCACCGGCCGGGAGCCGGAAGTCGATGGCGGTCTGGTCGGGGGCGTGCACCCGCGTCCAGGACCACGACGGAAGCGTGGACCCGAGCGGCGAGTCGCCGGCATTGGCGTCGTGGTAGCCGTGCCCTCGCAGCACCTGGCCCAGGATCGGTAGTCGCAGCTCGGCGTCGCACCGCGGCGCGCGGGGCTCCCAGGTGTGACTCCCGTCCGGGAGCAGCGGAACCACGTCGAGGCCCGGGGCCGTGGGCCGGAGTACCAGCTCGGCTCGGGTCTCACCGCCCAGCGGGGCGAGCCGCTCGCGGACCTCGATCTCCACCGTTTCGTCGGAGCGAACCCGGAACGAGGAGCGGCCGATGGAGAGCACTCCGCCGGACTGGGTCCCGGTGGGGTACTCGGTGAGCACCCACTGCCGCCGTCTGCCGCCGACGTAGAGCGCGAAGTTCACCGCGCAGTGCTCGATGGGCAGCGCACGCCGGCGGGCGGCGTAGCGGGGGGAGAAGAGACTGCCGAGGAGGAAGATGACCACCGCGCTCACGTCACCGCAGCCGACGTCGGCGTAGTACCAGCGGTAGGCGCCGGCGCGCTGCGGAAGTGGGGCGAGCGAGCTCATGCCCTGGCCTCCAGATCCGCGGTGACCTGCATGGCGGCGAAGCGCCCGGAGAGCATCACCATCGGCACCCCACCGCCGGGGTGCGTTCCGCCGCCCGCATAGACCAGGCCCGGCGCAGCGTGGGAGCGGGGCCTCCGGAACGGCCCGAAGCGGCCGTGGGGAAGGAAGCCGTAGAGCGAGCCTCCCGGGGCGCCCTGGCGCTGGAAGTCGGCCGGCGTCCGCTCGCCGAGGATGCGCAATCTGCCTCGCACCGAGGGGTCCAGCGCCTCGACCACCGTCACACACCGTGCGCGCAGCCGTTCGACATGGGGTAGGAACGCCTCGCCCATCGCGGGCACGTTCGCCATCACGAAGACCCCGCTGGTGCCGGGCGCGGCCATGCTCGCGTCGCTGGCCGCGGGGTGACAGACGTACACGGTCGGTTCCGACGGCACGCGGCCGGAGAAGATCTCCTCGAACTCCCGCCGGTAGTCGCAGGAGAAGAAGACGGTGTGATGCGGCAGGCGCGAGCGCACCGGCACGTTCAGGAGGAGCACGTACCCGGACATCGCGAGGGGCGCTTTGGACAGCCCGGAGGCGCCGAGCGGATCGGCGTTCACCACCACCGCATCCACCGGGGCCTCCTCTCCGGCGGGGCCGGCGCGCCAGCTCGCCCCGGCCTGCTTCCATGCCCCACGCGTCCCGAGGCGGATCTCGACGCCCAGCCGGCGAGCCGCGGCCTCCAGCGCCGCCACCAGGGCACCCGTCCCACCCTCGACGTGGTGCACTCCCTCCACCCGCTCGAGGTGGGGGATGAGGGCGAAGGCCGCGCTGGCCTGGTACGGGGAGGCGCCGGTGTACGTGGCGAACCGGCCGACGAACTGCTGCAGGCGCGGGTCGCGGAAGTGGCGCGTGGCGAGCGCGTGCAGGGTGGACATCTGCACGCCCCGCAGAAGCGCCGACGGTCCGCGACGGACGACCCGACCGAGGAAGCGGGCCACGCCCTCGAAGGGAGCCTCGAGGTACGGCTCGCCCGCTGCGCGGTGGATGGCCGCCGCGGCGGCGTAGAAGCCCTCGACCCCGCGCCCCTCGCCGGGCGCCATCGCCTCCACCGAGGCGCGGGTCGCCTCGAGCTCCGGATGGACGGCGAAGCTGCTTCCGTCATCCCAGCGGTACTCACACTGCGGCGACAGGGTGACGAAGCGCGGGAGGAGGTCCTCCGCTCCCAGGGCGGCGAATGTCTCCCGGACCAGGCCCGGGAGGGTGAGCAGCGTCGGGCCGGTGTCGAGCACCGTGCCCCGCTCCCGGAACTGCTGCGCCTTGCCGCCCAGGCAGGGCTCCTGCTCGTACAGGACGACCCGGTTGCCCGCCCGGGCGAGCAGGCCGGCGGCGACCAGGCCACCGATGCCCCCTCCCACGACGGCGACCTGCGTGGCGCGGCTCACGGCGCCTCCCGGGGGAGGAGCGGGACGGCCGGCACCTCGGGCGGCGGCGGGAGCACGGTGCGGGGCCGCACCAGGGTGGCGAGACCGGTGCGCAGCTTGGCCCCGAGCGGCACGTGCGCACGGGCGGAGAAGACGTCGTACCCGCGGGCCTCGATGTCGGCCAGGATGCCGCCGTACAGCGCGCCCATGAGCTTCACCATCCGCTGCGCGCCGAATCCGGTGAGCCATTTCACGCCCGCGGCGGCGCGCGCGTAGTAGGCCCGGGCCCGGGCGAGCTGGCAGCGCATGAAGGCCTGCCAGCGGTCGTCGACGACGCCGCGGGTGAGATCCTCCCGGGAAAGCCCGAACGCGGCGAGCTCGTCCTCGGGCAGGTAGACCCGGCCCCGGGCGAGGTCCTCGCGCACGTCGCGGAGGATGTTGGTCAGCTGCATCGCCCGACCGAGATCCGCGGCTGCCCCTGCCGCGCGGGCATCGGACGTCCCGAGCACCGGGCAGAGGAGGAGCCCCACCGTGCCCGCCACCCGGTAGCAGTAGAGGTCGAGGTCGGTGAACGAGGCGTAGCGGTGACCGGCGACGTCCATCTCCATCCCCGTGACCAGATCCTGGAACGGCTGCTCCGGGACGCCGAAGCGCCGGATGGTGTCGTGCAGGGCGGCGATCTCCGCGGCGTCCCACGCACCGTCGGCTGGCTCCGCCGCGGCGCGCGCGTCCACCGGGCCGCGAGTCGTGTCGGCGAGGTGCGGTCGCTCGAGGTAGAGGCCGGCGATGAGCGCGCGGGCCCGGGCGAGTCGGCGCGGGAGGGGCTCCCCGTCGCCCTCCCCCTGATCCACCAGGTCGTCCAGCCGGCGGCAGAAGGCGTACAGGGCGAACGCGGCTCGACGCCGCGCGCCGAACAGGAGGAGCGAGGCGAAGGAGAAGCTCCGCGCGTGCTGGCGGGTGACGGCTCGCGCGGTCCGGTAGCCCTGGCGGACGAGCGAGCTCACGCCGCGACCTCCGGGGCGAGCAGCGGGGCCGGAGCGAGCGTCGCGCCCAGGGCCGTGGCCTCGCGCCGCATCCGTTCCACGACCAGCTCGGCGGAGAGCATCACCATGGGTAGCCCCGTGCCGGGCTGGGTGGAAGCCCCGACGAAGAAGAGATTCCGCACCGTCGGATCCTGGTTCGACGGGCGGAAGGGGCCCACCTGGAAGAAGTGGTGACCGAGACCGAAGGCGCTTCCGTGCTCGAGCGAGAAGCGCGTCGCCCAATCGTCGGGAGTGAAGACGCGCTCGCTCACGACGTGGTGCTCGAGGTCGAACCCCTCCTTCCGCAGCCGAGCGAACACCTGGGCCCGGACCGCGGGGCCCACCGTCGCCCAGTCCAGCGAGGGGTGCTGGCGCGGCACCGGCACGAGCACATACAGGCCGTCGCGCCCGGCCGGCGCGAGCGAGGGGTCCGTCCGGCTGGCCACCGCCACGTAGAAGCTCGGGTCCGCCGGAACGCGGAAGCGCCGGAAGATCTCCTCGAACGATCCCCGGTAGTCCTTCCCGAGGAAGACGTTGTGATGGCCCAGCTCCGGCACCTGCCGGTCGAGGCCGAGGTACAGCATGTAGCCGCTGGAGGTGTAGCGGAGCTTCTCCGCGCCGCGCAGTCGGGTGACGGCCGGGTCGATGAGGTTGCGGTACGCCCAGGGCAGGTCCGCGTTGCAGAGCACCAGGTCCGCGGTGAGCTGGGTCCCGTCGTCGAGCAGCACGCCGGTCGCTCGCTTGCCCTCGAAGGTGATCCGCTTCACCCGGGTGCGGTAGGCGATGCGCACGCCGACCTCGCGGGCCAGCCGCTCGAGGGCCCGCGGCAGCGCGTGGAGCCCTCCCTCCGGAAACCAGATGCCCACTCCCAGCTCGCTGAAGGGGAGCAGTCCGTACACCGCCGGGCTCTCGTAGGGCGAGAGGCCCAGGTACATGGTCTGGAAGGTGACCGCCGCGCGCAGCCGCTCGTCGCGGAAGAACTCGCTGGCCACCGAGTACAACCGTCGGTGAGCGCGGGCCCGGTAGATGCCACGGAGGCTGGCCGGGGTGAGGAACTGGCCGAGGTGGTCGAAGTTCCTGGTGAGGAACTCGTCCAGACTGATCCGGTACTGCACTCGCCCCAGCGCGAGGAAGCGGAGGAACCGCCCGAAGCTCCCGGGCTCGATGCGCTCCAGCTCCTCGCGCATGCGGGTGAGCTCGGAGGTGAGGGTCAGCCGGGAGCCGTCGTGGAAGCGGATGGTGTAGTTGGGCTGGCAGCGCCGGAGCCGGAGGTACGCGGACATCTTCCGGTCAAGCGCGCGGAAGGTGCGCTCCACCACCTCCGGCATGAGGAGGATGGTGGGACCCATGTCGAAGGTGTAGCCGTCGGCGTGCACCTGGGCGCAGCGGCCGCCCGGCGCCGAGGTCTGCTCCAGCACCTGCACCTCGAGACCGGCGTGAGCCAGGCGGGCGGCGGCGGCGAGTCCGCCCACCCCTGCGCCAACCACCACTGCCGAGAGCTGCCCCACGATGACTGCCTCACGAACGCCGCTGCGAGAGGGTCAAGATCAGCGAGTCCAGCAGGTCCCGGAAACCCCCGCCATGGGGAAGCGAGGCCAGGACCCGGCGAGCCGAGCGGCTGGCGCGCTCGATGAGCCGCTCGGTGGCGGCGACGCCCCCGTGGGCGGTGACCAGTGTACGGGCGCGCGCCAGCGCCACCGGGTCCGCGGGCCGCTCGCTCCAGAGCGTCTCCATCTCGGCGCGGATGGCAGGCGGAGCGCGGGTGTACGCGGACAGCACGGGAAAGGTCCGCTTCCCCTGGGCGAAGTCACCGTCGCTGCTCTTCCCCGCGACCTGGGACTCGCCGAACAAGCCGAGGAGGTCGTCGCGCATCTGGTAGGCGAGTCCCACGTATCGGCCCACGCGGTCGAGCCGGTCCATCAGCGGACGGGGGGCACCGGCGAGCATCGCCCCGGCGACCAGAGGCGCCACGAAGCCGTACCGGGCAGTCTTGAGGTGGGCGACCCGCAGCGTCTGGAAGAGCGTCACCTCAGACAGCGGCGCACGGGTCAGGTCGAGGTCCAGGTACTGCCCGGCGGCGGTGTGGCGGCAGACGCCCAGGTAGTAGCGCACCGCCCGCGCGGCGCCGGGAAGGCCCATCCCCAGCATCGCCTCGATGGACCGGGCGAAGAGATGGTCGCCCATGACCACCGCCAGGTCCTCGCCCAGCTTGCCCGGCGCGAGCACGCGGTGGAGCGCGGGGCTGCCACGGCGGCGCTCGGCACAGTCCGCGACGTCGTCATGGATCAGGAGGAAGGTGTGCAGGAGCTCGAAGGCGGCGGCGAACGTCCAGAGGCCCTCGGGGACGTGGGCATGGCCGGTGCCAACGCCGTGGCCCACCGCCACCAGGGCGGGCCGGAGGCGCTTGGCGGGCCGGAGCGCGTACTCCCGGGTGCGCAGGAGGGCGTCGGTCCAGCGCGGGTCGATCCCCTGCTCGTCTGGAAGTTCCAGGAGCTCGAGCAGCCTCGCCTCGACCTCGGACTGCACCTGTCGAAGCCACAGGAGGCCGGTGTCGGTCGGTTCGGTCAGCGCGAGGGCCATCGGGATCCCTTCCCTTCGAGCGGTTGCCTAGAACTAGGGCCACGTAGCATCTTTGTCAATTGTTAGTTCAATGTTTGTCCTAGATGGAGTCACACGCCATGTCATGGAGATCTTCGATGCTGGCCCTGGTTGGCCTGGGGATGCCGCTCGTCGCGGCGGCGGTGCCCGAGCGTCCGGGCTGGGACGCGGAGCTGCGGAACTCGTCCAACGAGCCGGTGTCGCTCTCTCGCTGGCGAGGTCGACCGACCGTCGTCTTCTACGAGGACAAGGGGTCGACGCAGCAGAACACGGCGCTCAAGCGCGAGCTGTTCGCCCGGGCGCGGGCCCACCGGCTGTTCGGGCGGGCACACGTGCTCGGGGTGGCCAACCTGCACGGGCTCGACTTCTTTCCCGCCAACGTCTTCGCGCTCTCGGCGGTGCGCGATGCGGAACGGAAGGACAGCGTGCAGGTGCTCGTTGACTGGAACCGCACCCTGTCCTCTCCGCCGTGGAACCTGCCGCCGGCGGCCTCGTCCGTGGTGCTGCTCGACGCCCAAGGCAAGTGGGTCCATTCCTGGAGCGGGCCGCTCGGGCCCCGCGACATCGACGAGTTCTTTGCCGAGCTCTCGGCGCTGCTGAACGTGGAGATCGGCCCGGCGAGAGGCTGACCCCCATGTCCTGTCGACCGGTTCACCGCCCGCCCTCCCGGCTTGGCGCTCCGGGGCCGAGCCGGACCTGGCAATCACCACGACCCGGGGCGAGTACTTCGAGGCGGCGACGGCGCAATTGCCTGCCCGCGGCGCGCGTTTGCTGATCACGATGGGACTGCTGCACGGACTCTGGCTGCTGGTGGTGGGTGCGCTCGGCGCGGCGACGATCATCGCCCGCGACCGGCGGGGCGCCCGGGTGCTGACCGAGCTGGAGCCCTACCGAGGATGGATCGGCGTCATCAGCGCGGTCATCGGCGCGTGGCGGCTGTTCTGGGTGCTGCTGGAGCTCCCGTTGCTCCGCTGGTTCAACCACTGGCTTCTCCGCGCGCTGGACGGAGCGCTGCTGCTCTCGCTCGGCCTGGTCCTCGGGGTGGGGATCTTCCGCGGCTGGCTGAAGAGCCCGAGCGCCCAGTCGACGCTCGATGGCTGGACCAGGAAGCTCCAGCCCTATCGCGAGAAGCTGGGGGTGACCGCGATGGTGCTCGGTGCCTACCTGGTGCTCCGCGCCCTCTTCTGAGCCCGGCCGCCCTCGTCTGGAGTCGTTCGTCAACCGGCTGCCCTTGCAGACGACGGGATGAACCCGGGCGGGGAGCTGGTTAGCATCGGGGCCGCTCCATGTACGTGCTCCGCATCGTCCTGTTCCTGGCCATCGTGCTGGTGGTGGTGGTCGGCGGCCACGTCTACCTGTACCGCCGGCTGTTCCGGGACACGACCAGCGACCGGCGGATCCGGATCATCGGCGCGCTGGCGCTCACCGTTGCAGGGGCCTCGCTGTTTCTCGCCCGGTCGGTCTTCTCCCGGATCCACACCGAGTGGGGCGATGCGCTGGCCTTCGCCGCCTGGTGCTGGATGGGTGTGGGGCTCTACCTCGGCATGTCGCTGGCCGTCTTCCACGTCTGGAGGCGAGTGGATGGCTGGCGCCGGGCGCGGGCGGGCGCGCCCGCGGTCTCGCCCGAGCGGCGTCAGTTCCTGGCCCGCGCCGCGGTGGGCGGGGCCGGGCTGGTCGCAGCGGGCTTCAGCGCGTACGGCGTGCGGCGGGCGTTCGCCCCGCCGAAGATCGACGAGCTGGCCGTGCGGATCCCGCGGCTGAATCGGGCATTCGACGGGCTGCGCATCGTCCAGGTCAGCGACGTGCACATCGGCGACGTGCTCGGCAGCCCCTTCCTGGAGGACATGGTCCGTCGCTGCAACGCGCTCCGCCCCGACCTGGTCGCGGTCACCGGTGACCTGGTCGACGGACGGGTGAGCCAGCTCGGGCCGACCATCTCGGCGCTGCAGAGCCTTCGTTCGCGCTGGGGGACGTACTTCGTCACCGGGAATCACGAGTACTACTCCGGGGACGTCGAGTGGTGCGCGGCGCTCGAGCGCATGGGGCTGACCGTGCTCCGCAACCGCACCGTCACCCTGCGCGATGGCGACGCGCGGCTGGATCTGATCGGCGTGGACGATTACGGGCAGAAGGAGCGGCCGCGCGGGTGGAACCTCGGCGCGGCTCTCGCCGGGCGTGACCCCGAGCAGCCGGCGGTGATGCTCGCCCACCAGCCCCGGGCGGTGGAGGACGCCATCGCGAAGGGCGTCGGGCTGCAGCTCTCCGGCCACACCCACGGCGGCCAGTTGTTCCCGATCACCGGCCTGGTGGCTGCGCTCTACACGTACTCGGCCGGGCTGTACCGGGTCGGCGACGGGCACGTGTACGTCCACCGGGGAACCGGTTTCTGGGGGCCGCCGATGCGCATCGGGAGCCCGCCGGAGATCGCCGCGATCACCCTCACCGCCTGAAGGCGCGCCTCACTGGTGGCCGGCGGCGGCCGTCCTTGGTGCCACCACCTTCACCACGGCGGTCGAGCCCGGGATGCGCTCACCCTGCATCGGCTCGACCCGTCCACCCAGGTACTGGGCGAGGAACGCCTCCGCGCGGGCGTTGAAGTCCATGGAGTTCTCCGGCCGGGCGAATCCGTGACCCTCGTCCGTGTAGACGACGTAGGTCACCCCCTGCCCGTGCTTCTCCAGGGCGGCGACGATCTGCTCGGACTCGGCCTGCTTCACGCGCGGATCGTTTGCTCCCTGGCCGATGAGCAGGGGCATCCGGATCTTCTCTGCCGAGAGGAGCGGCGAGGCCGACTCGAGGAGCTGCTTGTCCTTCGGGTCATCGATGTTCCCGATGCGCCGGTTGAAGATCGAGCGGAGCGGCTTCCAGTACGGAGGCACCGACTTCAGCAAGGTGAAGAGGTTCGAGGGACCGACGATGTCCACCCCGCAGCGGAACGCCTCCGGAGTGAACGCCGCCGCGGCCAGGACGGCGTATCCGCCGTAGCTCCCTCCCATGATCGCCACCCGGTCCTTTGCCGCGACGCCCTCCTTCACCGCCCAGTCCACGGCGTCGAGCAGGTCGGTCTGCATCGCCTTGCCCCACTGGCGATTGCCGGCGCTCATGAACTTCCGCCCGTATCCGGTGCTGCCACGGAAGTTGATCTGCAGAACTGAATAGCCCCGGTTCGCGAGCAACTGGGCGAGGGGGTCGAGCTTCCAGACGTTCCGGCCCCAGGGCCCGCCGTGGACCAGCAGGACCATGGGGCCCGCGCCGGAAGCGCCCACCGGCCGGGTGAGATAGCCGCGGAGGACGAGCCCGTCCCGTGCCGGGAAGCGCACCGGCTTCATCTCCGCCAGCGGGACCGACTCGAGCTTCGGCCGGTCCACGAACAGGGGCTTGCCCTGGAGCGAGGTCCGATCGAACAGGAAGTACCGGGTGGGCCCCTGCGCGTCCCGGAAGGAGACCACCCAGATCCGGTCGGCTCGATCGCGAGACACCACCTCCGGAAACCCCTTCGCCAGGTGAGCGAAGACGTCGAAGTCCTTCTTCACCGTCGGGTCGAGCAGCGTCCAGGTGGGCAGCCCCGCCTCGAACACCACGCCCTCGACCACGTGCCGCGTCGGATGAATGGAGACCTCGAGTGGTTCCACCTCCGGATGAGCGGCGAGGACCTTCTCCGGACCACCGGAGAGCGAGCGCTGCACCACCCTGCCGGTCTCGCCGCCCGCGGTCGTGACGTAGAGCACGCTCTTCCCATCGGCCGTCAGGTCGAGCAGCTGGACCGAATCGTCCGGACCGCCGCTGGTGAGCGTGCGCCAGGTGCCCTTGCCCGGATCGCGGACCAGCAGCTCCTCGCCTCCATCCGCACGGGTGGCGATCGCCGCCTTCACCACCAGGTCGTCGGTCACTCCCCAGGTGGTCGCCGTTCCGGGATTGCGAGCGACCAGCGCCACCGCTCCGGTCCGGAGGTCGATCCGGTGAACGTCCATCCGGGCCCGGTCCTGAAGGTTCATCTCCACCAGGATCTCGGACGGCCGGCGGGGACTGTCGGCGACGATCTCGGCGCGCACGCCGTCGAACGGCGTCAGGTCGCGGACCTGCTTCGACTCGAGGTCCACTCCGTACACGTGCCAGTCCTCGTTCCCCTTCACGTCCTGGAGATAGAGGAGGGTCCGGCTGTCCTGGCCCCACTGGAATCTCCGGATGGGTCGCTGCCGGTCGGCGCTCACCGCCGTGGCGTCGTCCTTCCCGAGCGTCTGCACCCAGACC
>DASROG010000075.1:0-2538 GCA_035646995.1 Myxococcaceae bacterium | reverse complement strand
GTTCGTCATCCGTCACCCGCATCATCCGGGGCACCCGGAAACGGTCTGGGTCCTCGATACCTGGGAGCCGGCGGCGGGCCACGTCCACTACGTCCACGTCACGCCTGGATCGGACGTGACGGAGATCGACATCCGCCTCCGCCCGGACGGGAAGGATCGAACCATCGCCGCCGTCCGCTACACCTGGACCGCGCTCGGCGAGCCGGGGGTGGCGCTGGTCCGGAGCAAGACGCCCGAGTCGTATCGACGGTTCATGCGCGACTGGGAGCGGGAGCTGAACCACTACCTCACGACCGGGAAGAAGCTCCCCGCGGAACACTGAGCCTCATCGCTGGCGCGCTCTGACACTTCCACGGGTCTCCCCCCGGCGATCCTTTCTGCACGTGGAAAGCCCTCCCACGTGCAGAAAGTACCGCCCGGCAGTCCCCTGGTGCGGGGGACCGAGCCCGAGCGCGCGGCACCCTCCCCCCCGGGAGCGGCGTCAGTGGGCCGCCTCGGGCGCCACGCTGACCCCGAGCAGGCCCGTGTCCTCCGCGAACGCCCGCAGCCGCTGGACGAGCTCCCGCGGACGCTCCATCTGCGGGACGTGACCGAATC
Organism: Myxococcaceae bacterium; assembly: GCA_035646995.1. Lineage (GTDB taxonomy): Bacteria > Myxococcota > Myxococcia > Myxococcales > Myxococcaceae > RPRB01. Next base: position 1,941 of record DASROG010000075.1, on the reverse strand, counting down.
CTTTCACCACCTCGATCCGAGCCCCCGGCGGCAGGTGGGCGCGGTACCACTCGAGCTGCTCGCGGGGGAGGAGCTTCTCGCTCGCGCCCCAGAGCAGGAGCGTGGGAGCGCGCAGGCCGGCCAGCATCTCCGGTGGGATGTGATGGCGCTGCTGGGCGTGGGTCCGGAGCGCGCGCACCGCGGCGGTGGCGTGCATCTTCTTCAGCTCGGGGGCGAAGAGGATCGCCACCAGCGGCGCGCGGTGAAAGAGCCGCCGGGTGAGCCGGACCGCATCGCGGGTGGTGCGCACGTCGAGGATGCGCATCAGCTCCGCCAGCGACTCGCGCGTCATCTCGCCGCCCGCCGGGGCAACGAGCCCCAGCGCCAGCACGTCCTCGGGGTGCGTCGCCGCGAGGATCACCGAGAGGGCTCCGCCCAGCGAGTTCCCCACCACGAAGGCCGGGGCCTTCACCACCTCGCGGCAGAACGCGTGCACGACGCCGAGCTGCTCCTCGAGCGTCAGCGGTCCGGACTTCGGGAGGGGGGAGAAGCCGTTGCCGGGCAGGTCCAGCGCGTACACGGCCGAGAAGTCGCGCGCGAGCGCCCGGAGGACCCGCACCCAGCCGTTGGCGCTCCCGCCCAGGCCGTGGACCAGGAGCACCGGCGGACCCACGCCCGTGCCCGCGACCCGGTAGGCGTGCACCGAGTGGCCGGCCACGAGGTGCAGGTCGGAGGCGACGCCTGCGGCCACGAGCCGCCTCCGCACGTACCCCTGCAGCGTCGCGAGGAGGTCCACGGAGAGAAGCTAACCGTCGTGCCGCACTGCGTCAACCGGAGGGTCAGGGCGCCCGGGCCATCGCCGCCCCCACCCAGGGCAGCGGGTCCACCGCGAGCCCGCGGCGGCGAACCTCGAAGTACAGGTACGCGCCCTTGAGCGAGCCCGTATCTCCCACGGTCCCCACCACCTCCCCGGGGAACACCCGTGCGCCGACGGGCCGGAGCACCTCGGCCAGGTGCGCGTAGATGGTGTGGTACCCCCCGCCCTGGTCCAGGACCACGAGGTTCCCGTACCCGCCGAGCCAGCCGCTCCAGGCCAAGGTCGCCGGGGCGAGCGCCTTGACCGGCGCACCGGCGGGGGCACGGATGTCGAGCCCCTTCTGCACGGTGACGGTGTTGAACTTGGGATGGACGAGCTTGCCGAAGGCGACCTCCACGTGTCCGGGTGCCGGCAAGGGCAGCCTTCCCCGGAGCGCGCCAAAGCCGGTGGGCTCCGGCTCGTCGAGCACCGACGCCACCGCCTGCAGCTGGGCGCGGGAGCGCGACAGCTCGGCGAGGACCGACCCCGCGGCCCGGGCCTTCGCCTGGAGCAGCTGCAGGGCCTCGCCGAGCTCGGTCTGCTGACCGGCGGCCTCCTCGGCCTCGGCGCGCAGCTCGGCCAGCCTGCCTCCCATCTGCCGCTTCCAGGCGTCCAGCTGCTCGAGCCGGGAGCGCTGGAAGAGCGCCACCGAGCGCATCTCCTCGAGGGCGGCGAGATCGTTTCGGACCAGCGAGGAGAGGGCCCGGGCGCGCCAGGCGAAGGTGGCCACGTCCTCCGCCGGCAGCAGCACCTCCAGCGGGCTCCGCCGCGTGAGGCGGTGGAGGGTGAGGAGCCGCGGGCGGAGCCGCTCCACCCGCGACTCGAGCACCGCACGGGCCAGCGCCTCTTCGGCCTCGGCGGCAGCGAGCCGGCTCCCCAGCACCCGCAGCTGCGACGCGAGCGCGGCCGCCCGCGCCGCCGAGACTCGAGCCAGCCCGGCGTAGACCCCGAACGCCGCCTCGGCGTTCCCCGACTGGGTCCGCAGGGACCGGACGAGCGCGCGCTGCTCACCGCCGGTTCCGCCCTGGCGGCGGAGCCCGAGTCGGACCCGCTGGAGGCGCAGCGCGAGGGCGAGTGCGACCGCCGGCCTCATGCCCGCAGGAACC
>DASROG010000074.1:0-3731 GCA_035646995.1 Myxococcaceae bacterium | reverse complement strand
TCGGTGGAGTGCTTCAGCCCCCAGTGCAGATCCCGGTAGAAGAGCGTCTTGCCCTGCTTCTGCAGCCCCACCGAGGTGTACAGCTCGGCCTTCGACTTCCCCGGCATCAGCTGGTTGAGGAACGCGACGTACTCCGAGGGGACGTCCATGTCGGCGATGAAGTAGGCCCGCGAGAGGCTGAACAGCGCCGCGAGGTGCTCGGGCTTGAGCAGGAGCGCGTCCACGTACAGCCCGCGTCCCGAGCTGGCGTGCCGAAGGCAGGCAACGAACGGAGTCTGCTGGTTCCCGTTCAGGAGCCTGCCCACGACGTAGGCCCCCATGTCGCGGAAGAACAGGGCGGACAGAACCTGCACCTGGAAATTGAGCTGCCGTTCCCGCTCCCCCGGGAGGTGCTCGCGGAAGGCGATCATGATCTTCCGGAGGTCACGGCGCAGGTTCTCGAACGGCGGCGACAGCCCGAAGCTGTGAACGATCCTCCGGAAGGTGGTGAGGAGGTTCCCGTCGTCCGGGTACCAGGACCTCCAGGTCACGTTGTCGGCCTCGATGAACTCGGTGGCCACGGCCTGGCGCCAGAAGATGTACTCGTTGCGGTAGTAGGTGCGGTCGAGCACCCGGCAGGCCACGGAGTTGTAGAAGGTCTCGGCGCACTCCGGCCGCTTGTGGTCGTAGAGCAGCCCGATCAACGCTTGCTTCACCTGGGGCCAGAGGGTCTCGTCGGTACGCGCTTCCGGGTAGCGCCGGAGCACCGATTCGACCGACTCCTGCACCCGCTCGTCGTACGTGCCGATGCCCAGCCGGCTCAGCTCGTGGGCACGGGCGCGGTCACCCTTCTCGAACGCCTCCCTCGCCGCGGCGCTCAGCGCACGGAACTGGGCCCAGCGCTTCTCGAACCCGTCGAGGATGCTGCGGGCGATCGCCTGTGGAGTACTCATCTCGCCGGGTGCCGTCCTCCGGCATTCTGGCAGGGATTCCTCTAGGGTGAACTCATGGCCAACCGCTCGATATTTCCAGTCATCACGGCCTCGCTCCTCGCCTGCAGCTCGGCCAGCGCCGCGCCCGCCGCCGACGGCGGTCAGCCCGCTGCTTCGGTCAGCACCGTGCTCAGGGACCGCCAGTGGCGCAGCGTGGGAAAGGTGACCCTCACCGAGACGCCGCACGGGCTGCTCGTCCGCGGCGGCGTCGAGGGGCTCCCTCCCGGGACTCACGCCATCCACTTCCACGAGACTGGGAAGTGCGAGGCCCCCTTCACCACCGCCGGGGCGCACTTCAATCCCTCGCAGAAGGCCCACGGCATGCTGAGCCCGGCGGGACCGCACGCGGGTGACCTCCCGAACCTGGTGGTTCCCGCCTCGGGGAAGCTCGACTTCGAGCTCTTCGCCTCGGGCCTCTCCCTCGCCGGCGGCCCGGCCGCGGTCCTCGATGCAGACGGGACGGCCCTGGTCATCCACGCCAAGGGGGACGACTACGCCAGCCAGCCCGCCGGGGATTCCGGCGACCGTATCGCCTGCGCGGTCATCGCTCGCTGACGCAGCCGACCGGCCGTTGTCCTCGCCACGGCGCCGTGGCACGGTCCGCCCGGAAGCGATGTCCGAGCGCCACTTCGAGGAGATCCGCGACGCCTGCGCCCACCTCCACGGGCGCGGGCTGCTCGCCGCCGCCGACGGGAACGTCAGCGTGCGCCTGCCGGACGACTCCCTGCTCATCACGCCCGCAGGCGTGAGCAAGGCCAGGCTCCCCGCCGGGTCGCTGGCGCGCGTCGCGCTGGACGGCCGCATCCTCGAGGGCCGGCCCTCGACGGAGCGGGCGATGCATCTCGCCGTCTACCGGGCCTGCGCCGAGGCCCGGGTCGTCGTCCACGCGCATCCGCCCACGGCCATCGCCTGGACCCTGGCCAGGCCCGGGCTGACGGAGCTCCCCGGCGACGCGCTCCCGGAGCTGATCCTCGCCGCGGGGCGGGTTCCCATCGTGCCCTACGCCCGGCCTGGCACCGAGGAGATGGGGACGGTGCTCCTGCCCTTCCTCCCGGAGCACCGGCTCCTGCTGCTCTCCCGGCACGGGGCGCTCGCCTGGGGCGAGTCGATGGAGGAGGCGGTGAACGGAATCGAGCGGGTGGAGCACAGTGCGCTCATCCTCCAGGCCGCCGAGGTACTCGGGGGGCTGACCCCGCTCCCACCTCTGGAGCTGGAGGCGCTCCGGGCGCTGCGAGCTCGCATCGGACCGAGGCTCCTGTGAAGCGCATCGAGGGCGTCGCGCTCCGTGCCGGGGGCTCGAGGTTCGAGCTGCTCGATCAGACACGCCTCCCCGAGGCGGAGGTCTGGCTGGACGCAACTGACCCCGAGGCGATGGTGGCCCACATCCAGCGGCTCTCGGTTCGCGGCGCCCCGCTCATCGGCGTCGCCGCCGCGCTGAGCGTCGCTTCCCTCGCCGAGCGCGGTGCGGACGGTCCGGCGCTCCGGGGTGCGCTGCAGCGCCTCCGCGAGGCCCGCCCGACGGCGGTGAACCTCGCCTGGGCGATGGACCGGCTCCGCGCGGTGCTCGACCGCGGGGGGGGCGCCGCGGACCTCGTGCGCGAGGCGGAGGCCATCCACGACGAGGACGTCGCCGCGTGCGAGCGGATGGGTGAGCTGGGTGCCGCGCTGGTCCGTCCGGGGGAGCAGCTCCTCACCCACTGCAACGCCGGGGCGCTGGCCACGGCGGGGATCGGCAGCGCCCTCGGCGTGATCCACTGCGCACACCTCCGGGGCCTGGGCATCCACGTCTGGGTGAACGAGACGCGGCCGCTGCTGCAGGGGGCGCGGCTCACGGCCTGGGAGCTCGGCCGCCTCGGCGTGCCCTACACCCTGGTGACCGATGGCATGGACGGCACGCTGTTCCGCGCCGGGAAGGTGAACCGGGTCGTGGTCGGCGCGGACCGGGTGGCGACGAACGGGGACGTCGCCAACAAGGTCGGCACCTACGCGGTGGCCGTGCTCGCCCGCGCGCACGGCGTGCCCTTCCACGTCGTCGCGCCCTGGTCGACGGTGGACCTCGACTGTCCCAGCGGGGAGGCCATTCCCATCGAGCAGCGGGCGCCCGACGAGGTCCGCGGCGCGCGCGGAGTCCGCTGGACATCGGCGAACGTGCCGGTGTTCAACCCCGCCTTCGACGTCACCCCGGCAGCGCTGGTGACCTCGCTGATCACCGAGCGCGGGGTGGTCGAGGGCGCGCGGCTGGCGGCCGGTGGTCTGGACCGCCTGACCTGAGACGTCGCGCTACCCGCGGGCGCGGTAGATGTCCCACTGCTTCCGCATCCGCTCCTGCTGGTCGCCGGTGAACTCGAACATGCAGTCGTCGTCCACGTAGTCCATGAAGTTGTGGATCGGATCGAGACCGGGGAACTTCTTGCCGGTGCAGCTGTCGCGCGGGGCGCAGAAGAACTGCGGCTCGGCCTCGGCCGGAGTGTCGTCCACGCGGTCGCCGTTCTTGTTACAGCCGCCTTCGAACGTGTGGTACAGCCCGAGCCAGTGGCCCACCTCGTGGGTCCCCGTGTCGCCCCTGTCGTAGACGATCAGCCCGTCCGGCTCGAGTTCCGGGTCCACCGGGATCTCCAGGCCGGTGCCGGGAAGCGACGCCCACCACACGACCACCCCATCGTAGGACCGGGCGGGGCGGTAGGACTTGGGGAAGGTCGCCCAGCCCAGATAGATGTCGCCGGCCGTGGTGTAGAAGTTGAGCGCGTTCGCGCCGCCCTG
>DASROG010000073.1:0-7263 GCA_035646995.1 Myxococcaceae bacterium | reverse complement strand
GCTATGCGTCGCAGTACCAGATCCGGACCGTGCTCGGTGACCTCGACCAGGCGCGAGGGCTGGACATGCTGGTGGTCGGGGATCTCCTGATGGATTGCATGCGCCGGAACCTCGGCATGTCGCGGCAGGGAGTGGAGGCGGCGCTGTCCACCATCTCCATGCGGAAGTTCCAGGCCGCAGGCGCGTACCCGGCGGCGATGCAGTCCGGACGGCTGCCCCGGCGGAGCACCCGCCGGACGCCCTACTTCGACGGCGACGACATCGCGGCCCCCTGCTGCGGGGCCGCGGCGACGCTGGTGACCTCGGACGAGGAGCTGGTCGCGCAGGTCCTCGCCACCCGCTCGCTGCGGCATGCCGGCTCCCCGGTGGTGGAGGTGCTCGGGGTCGGAGAGGGGAGCAGCAACCCCAGCTTCCTCGAGCGGCAGTCGCCGGTGATCTTCGCCACCGCCATCCGTGAGGCCTTCGCCGCGACCGCGGACGACGCGGGGGTGCGGCCGGCCACGTTCCCTGGGGCGGGCTTCGCGGTGGTACACGATGCCTTCCCCAGCATCGAGCTGGCCTTCCTCCTCGGGATGGGCCTCGAGTGGCACCGTTCGGTGGAGCGCATCCGCGACGGGTGGAGCAACCCCTACGGCGGTCTCCTCACCTTCGGCCACGCGCTGGGGGCCTCGGGGCTGGTCCAGGTGAACAAGACGCAGCACATCTTCAGCGGCGACCGCCGTCACCTCCGGCCCATCCCCTCCGGTGCGGGGCCGATCGCAGGCACGCTGGCCTTCACCACCTCGGTGGGCGGGCCGCTCTCTCACATCGTGGTGTCGCTGTTCCGTGGTGGCGAGGGAGAGCCGCCGCAGCGGGGGCGGACCAGCCCCTCGGCGGAATGGGTGGAGCGCCGCCGGAAGCTGCGCCGCGCGCTGCCCGTCCATCTGGCCCGGGTGGAGCGCACGCTCGCGGGCCGGGGCCGGCCGATGCTGGTCGAGGGCACCACCTACGTGAGCATCCGGAGCTGCCTGCGGGCGCTGAAGCCCCCGGACATCGCCGCGCTCACCTTCGACGGCATCGAGACGCTGGTCCGGCCCGAGCACCTGGAGGAGGTGCGGCTCCGGCTCCGGTCCCTCGTCTCCCTGGTGGTGGGCGAGGCCGAGCGCCTGTCCTCGCTGTTCGACGTCTTCCGCGTCCTCACCGACGAGCTGGTCGCCATGGGCGAGGAGTGGCGGGCCGCGCGGTGGTTCTCGCCCGAGGCGGCGGCGCTGCCCACCGCTCGCCTCACGGAGCGCCTGAAGGAGTCGATGCGGGTGCCGCTCGCGGTGCTGTGCGTCCGCGAGGACGGGCGGGTCCGGAGAACGGTCCAGTTCCTCCCCCGGAGCGGCCTGGGCTACGAGGCGCTGGAGGCGGTAGATCTTCTCGTCGAGCGTGGCGAGGAGCTCCAGCCGCTCGACGGACCCGACGCGGCGCTGCTCCTGCCCTGGTGGAACGTGCGCGCGCGGCGACGACCCGAGCTGCCCGCCCCGGTGGGCACCGGGGCCGACCGGCTCGAGGCGCTCCTCGGACCGGGAGGTGAGTCGGTGGACGAGACGCCCGGAGACCTCGTGCTCCTTTGCGAGTGGGCGCTGCCTGAGCCGCGCCCGTGGGCGACCGAGCTGGTGGCCTCCGCGGCCTCCCGTCCTCTCCTCCGGGCCGTGGCCTACGTGGCGCAGGTGGTGCCGCCGGCACCCGACCGGCTCGCGGCGGCCCAGGAGGCGCTGGCCGAGGCCGCGCGCGAGGCGCAGGGGTGGCTCGGCGCGTGGCGGGTGGCCTTCGCCCAGGGGGGGAACAGGCTGTGGATGACCGGTGCCTCGGCGGGAGCGACCGACGCGAAGGACGTGCTGCGTTTCGCGCGCGAGGTGGCGCGGGCCACGGCCGTCTCCGGGGTCCGGGTCCGTGCCGCGCTGGCGACCGGGAACGGAATGCTCTTCGACGACGTCCTGGGTCGTCCGGCCGTGGCCTCCGAGGTGACGGCGCGGGCGATCGAGGCCCTGGGTATCCTCGATCGGTCGATGCCCGCCGGCGGGCCCGGGCCGGCGGCGGTGCTCGCGCTCACCATGGCCGAGGTGGACGGCCCGCTCGGCGAGGCGGAGACCTCCGGCTGGCACACCGCCGCGACCACGGAAGGCGTGCGGCTGTTCGTCCTCGAGTGACGGCCTGCCCGAGGGCGTTTCCGTCAGACAGTGCTGAGGCCGCCGTCCCGGTCAGAGCACGCTGGCGACACCGGGAGAGGCCGGCGTCGTCGGCTCCGGAACATCGGCGGTCGGCCCCGCAGCGCAGCTCACCGTCAGATGCATCGGGGTGTAGATGCCCAGCGTCAGGAAGCCCACCAGCCCGTTGAGGAACGAGTGCTCTGTCTCCACCTTCGACAACCCACTCGTGCACTTGCTCTGCGCCTCGATCGGCTCCGGCCCGACGAGTCCCCAGGCCCAGCCGCTGGCCCACTCCTTCTCGATCTTGTCGTTTCCGGGCTTCCTCCCGGACTCGATCGAGGCGTGGTAGCAGCCGGCGGACAGCAGAAGGAGTGCGGCGATCGTCGCTCTGGCCATTCGGATCCTCCCTGGGGGTGCAATCCCCCATGCGCAGGACCCGGCCAGGAACCGTCACCCACGCTCGGAGGCCCGGGCGCACGCGGGGTTTCCGGTGCCGGCGGCTGAATCCAGCCCGCTGAGCCGTGGAGCGCCTCCCTCGATGCGCGCCGGGTGCGGCCTTCCGAGCTAGATCACCTGTGAAAACGAGAGCACCGAGAGGGCCACGCCGACCAGCAACACGATGGTCGAGCCGAGGAACCAGCGCAGGGTCTTCCTGTACACCGCCGGGTCGTCGTCCTCGATCTGCAAGGATCTCCAGAGGGTGAAGACCTGACCCACGATGGAGATCCCCATCACGATCGCCGAGAGGGCAGAGGACACGTCCCAGTCGCCCGGCGCCTCGAGGCCCCAGAAGCGCAGGAAGACGAGGGAGAACCCCAGCACGACGGTGATCGCCGTGATGACGCCCTGGCGGTAGCCGACCGGCAGTGCCACGCGGGAGCCCTCAGAGCGCCGCTTCGCCGAGGAACTTCTCCTTCACCCGGGGGTCGCTGCGCAGTGCCCGCGTCTGCCCAGACAGCGTGAGGTGTCCCGTCTCCAGCACGAAGCCCCGGTTGGCGAGAGCCAGCGCCTGATTCACGTTCTGCTCGACGAGCAGCACCGTCACTCCCCGGGCGTTGATCGCCTTCAAGGCCGCGAAGACCTGACGGACCAGCATCGGCGCGAGCCCCAGCGACGGCTCGTCGAGCATCAGGAGCTTCGGGCCTGCCATCAGCCCCCGCCCGATGGCGCACATCTGCTGCTCCCCGCCGCTCAGCGTGCCCGCGTTCTGGTGGGAGCGCTTCTCGAGGATGGGGAACATCTGCAGCACCACCCCGAGCGTCTCGTTCCGCTGCTTGCGCGCTTCCTTGCCGTACGCGCCCAGCTCGAGATTCTCGCGCACGGTCATCTGCGGCCAGAGCTGGCGGGCCTCGGGCACCATCACCAGCCCGCGTTCCACCAGCTTGAACGGCGGCATGCCGGTGACGTCCTCGCCCTGGAAGCGGACGGTCCCCCGCCGCGGTTTGAGCAATCCGGCGATGGTCCGCAGCGTCGTGGTCTTCCCGGCGCCGTTCGCCCCCACCAGGGTGACGATCTCCCCGGGCTCGACGTCGAAGGAGACGTCCCAGACCGCCTGGACGTCCCGATAGAAGACGTCGATCCCGTCGACCTCCAGCGCCTTCACGCCCGTGCCTCCTCCTCGGTCTCGTCCCCGAGGTACGCGGCCACCACGGCCGGATCGCGGAGCGCCTCCCCCGGGCGTCCCTCGGCGATCTTCTTCCCGAAGTTCAGCACCACCAGCCGGTCCGAGAGCCCGGCCACCGCGTGCACGTGGTGCTCGATCATGAGGATGGTCAGACCGCTGTCGCGGAGCGCGCGCACCAGCCCCATCGCCTGCTGGATCTCCGCCGGGTTCAGGCCGCCCATCACCTCGTCGAGGCACAGCACGTCCGGGCCGGTGGCCAGCGCCCGGGCAATCTCCAGCCGCTTCAGCTCGCCGATGCTGAGGACACCCGCCTTGGCCTGTGCCCGGTGGCCCAGCTGTGTGCGGGAGAGCACCTCGTCGACCCGCTCGCGGGCTTTCGCTCCCCGCAGCCGCAGCCGCCCGTAGAGCACCCCCACCCGGATGTTGTCCGCCACCGTCATGTCTCGGAACGGCTTGACGATCTGGTGCGTGCGGACCAGCCCGCGAGCGACGACCTGGTCGTTGCGCAGTCCCTTCAGCTCTTCCCCCCGGAAGCGCACGCTCCCGGACGTCGGTGGGTACGTGCCCACCAGGCAGGAGAAGAGGGTGGTCTTTCCCGCGCCGTTGGGACCGATCACGGAGAAGATCTCCCCGCGCTGCACCTCGAAGGACACCGAGTCCAGCGCGAGGAGCCCGCCGAAGCGCTTGCTCACCGAGGACACGGCGAGGATCTTCCCGTTCTCAGCTGGCACGGCGCGCCTCCCCCACCGGTGGCTGCGCCCGCCGCCGTGGCCGCAGACCGATCAGCCGCTCCCAGAGCCCCACGATCCCCTTCGGCTCGAACAGCATCACCACGATGAGCAGCCCTCCGTAGATGAAGAGGTACGAGTCGCGGAGCGTCGGGCTGGCCAGCAGCTTGATCTGCAAGTAGCTGAAGAGCAGCGCGCCCAGCACCGGGCCAGTGATCGTCGCCATCCCGCCCACGATCGGCATGAGCACGATGGTGAGCGACAGCCGGAAGTCGAACACGCTCCCGGGGCTGATGTACTGGAAGTTGGTCGCAAACAGGCCCCCCCCGATGGCCACCAGCGCCGCGGAGATCGCGTGGGCCGTCAGCTTGGCCTGGGTGGAGTTGACGCCCAGCGCCTCGGCGGCGTCTATGTCCTGGCGAATCGCCTCCAGCGCGAGCCCGAAGGCGTGCTGCTGCAGCCAGGCCACCAGCGCCAGGGTCAGCAGGGCCAGCCCCACCATCGCGTAGTAGTTGGCGTTGAAGTCGAACGTCCCTGGAGGCATCCTCAGCCCGCTCGAGCCGCCGGTGAACTCGAGGCCCGAGGCGATGACCCGCACCGCCTCGCCCACCCCGATGGTGGCGATGGTGAAGTACGGCCCACGGAGCCGGAAGGTCGGCAGGCCCACCGCCACGCTGAAGGCCACCGCCAGCGCCGCGCCCACCGGGAGCGTCAGCCACGGGGACCAGCCGGCGTTCGCCAGCAGCACCGTGGTGTACGCGCCGATGCCCACGAACGCCGAGTACCCGAGTGACACCTGCCCGGCGAACCCGCCGAGAAGGTTCCAGGCCGAGGCCAGCACCACGAAGAACGCCATGTTCCACAGGTCGTTCAGCGTGCCGCGCTCGGCGAACCCCGGCGCGAGGAGGAGGAAGGCGGCGAAGAGCACCCCCGGCACCAGCGCCGGATGGCGGCGGAGCAGGGCGGTCATCGCGCCACCACCCGGCGGTCGAGCAGCCGCCACAGCCCCGGCAGCCCGCCCGGCGCCGCCACCAGCACCACCACCAGGAGGGTGAAGCTGATCGCGTCCTGGTAGGAGACCGGGATGGAGGTGTAGGCCGAGGCGAAGTTCTCGATGAAGGCGAGGACCAGCGCGCCCAGCGCCACTCCGGTGAAGCTCTCCATCCCCCCGAGCACGATGATGCAGAACGCCTTCAGGAGAAAGCTCCGTCCGAAGTCGGGGGTGAACGCGTACAGCGTGCTGAGCATGCTCCCGGCCATCGCGGCGAACGCGGTGCCGATGCCGAAGGCGACCGCGGCGATCTGCCCGGCGTTCACCCCCGAGAGCATCGCGGCGTCCCGGTTCTGGGTGACCGCGCGGATCGCCTTGCCCAGGTACGTCCGGCGCAACACGAGGTTGAGCCCCACCAGGGAGAGAATGCTCACCACGAAGACCAGGATCTGCGGGACCCCCAAGCGGCCGCCGAGGAACGTGACCGACTCCATGGTGTAGGGGGTGAGGATCGACTGGGTGTCGCCGCCCCAGATGGCGTAGGCCAGGTTCTGAACGACCAGCCACACGCCAAACAACAGCAGGAGCGACTGCATCGAGGGCCCAGCGGCCGAGCGCGGGAGCCAGCGGATGAGCGTGGCGTAGAGCGCCATCCCGAGGAGGAAGAACGCCGGGGCCACGATGATCATCGACAGGAAAGGATCGAGCCCGAACCGGTCGTTCAGCGCCCAGGTCGCGTACGCCGCCAGCATCATCAGCCCGGCGTGCGCCAGGTTGATGATCCGCATCACGCCGTAGATGACCGCCAGCCCGTACGACATGGTGGCGTACAGGCCGGCGGCCAGGAGCGAATTCAGAGCGACGATCGCGAGCTTCTGCACCGCGTCTCCCGCCCCGATCGGGGTCTTACTTCGTGGGGATCGGCGCCACCGCTGGACCGGTGGCGTCCTCCTTCGGCCACACCAGGTCCACCTTCCCGCCGGGCTTGTTCTGGGTGACGACGAAGGGCACGTCGGCCTGCCCGGTCTTGGTGAAGGACAGGACCTGGCCGGGAACGATGCTCTTCTCCAGCTTCAGCCCGGCGAGCGCCGCGCGGATCTTCTCCGGCTCGAGCGAGCCTGCCTTGGAGATGGCGGTGAGCAGCGCTCGCGCCGTCTCGTAGGCCATCGCGTGGTACCACTGCGGGTCGGCGCCGGTCTCCTTCTTGTAGCGGGCGTTGAACTCCTTGACCTGAGGATACGGCAGGAGATCCGACCACCAGCCGCTGGCGAAGATGTAATCGGTCGCCGGACCGAGCGCCTTGCGCGCCGCCGTGTCGGAGCCCCGGGCCCCGTGGGTCACCATCAGGTGGTGCAGCCCCATCTGCGTGTACGTCCGGTGCATCGCGATGAAGTCCTCGAGGTGGGAGTCGGCCAGGAAGAGGTCCGTCTTCGCCTCGGCGACGCGCTGGAGCAGCGGGCGGTAGTCGGTGGTGTTGAGCTCGAACTTCTCCTGCACCGCCACCTTGTACCCAGGGTGGGTCTTGATGAAGTCGTTCACGCCCTTGGCGTAGTCGTTGCCGTGCACGGTGTTCTCGGTGACCAGGGCGATGGTGAGCGGCGTCTTGAGCTTGCCCTGCTTCACCAGGTCGTCGAGGAAGTTCATCTGGGTGTCGGCGAGGTGCTCCACCGGGGAGAGCGTCCCGAACACCCACTTGCTCCGGCCGAAGATTGCCGTCGCGCCCGCGCCTCCGGAGAGGAACGGCAC
>DASROG010000072.1:0-6103 GCA_035646995.1 Myxococcaceae bacterium | reverse complement strand
GGATCGGCCACACCCGCTGGGCCACGCACGGCCGGCCCACGGACGAGAACGCGCACCCTCACACCTATGACGGCGTGGCGGTGGTGCACAACGGCATCATCGAGAACCACCTCGAGCTGAAGGCGATGCTCAAGGCCCGGGGTCACCTCTTCGCCAGCGAGACCGACACCGAGGTGTTCGCTCACCTCATCGCTGCCGAGCTCCGGAACGGCAAGGACCTTCCCGAGGCGGTCCGAGCCGCCATCGCCCAGGTCAAGGGAACGTACGGGCTGGCAGTGGTCTGGGCGAAGGACCCCGACCGCATCGTGGCCACCAAGGACAGCTCGCCGATGGTCGTCGGCCTGTCGGAGGGGCAGAACTTCGTCGCCAGCGACGTCCCGGCGCTGCTCGAGCACACCCGGGACATGGTGTTCCTCGAGGAGGGGGATCTGGCGGTGCTGAGCCGCACCCGGGTGGACTTCTTCGACCGCGCGGGGCGGGCCGTGAACCGCCCCACCCGCCGCATCGACTGGACGCCGATGATGGCGGAGAAGGGCGGCCACAAGCACTTCATGCACAAGGAGATCTGGGAGCAGCCCCGGGCCCTGGCGGACACGCTGCGGGGCCGGGTGCTCCTCTCCGAGGGCGACGTCTTCTTCGAGGGCTGGACGCTCGGGCCCGAGGAGGTACGGCAGCTGTCGCGCATCACGCTGCTGGCCTGCGGGACCTCCTGGCACTCGGGGCTCGCCGGCCGGGCGATGATCGAGTCGCTGGCCCGCATCCCGGTGGACGTGGAGCTTGCCTCGGAGTTCCGCTACCGCGACCCGATCATCGAGCCGGGCCAGCTGGCGGTGGCGATCAGCCAGTCGGGCGAGACGCTGGACACGCTCTGCGCGCTCCGCGAGGCGAAGGCGCGCGGCGCCCGGACCATGGCGCTGTGCAACGTCGTGGGCAGCGCGATGACCCGCGAGGCGGACCTGACGGTGCTCACCAACGCCGGTCCGGAGATCGGCGTCGCCTCGACCAAGGCGTTCACCACCCAGCTCGCCGCGCTGTACCTGCTGGCGGTGAAGCTCGGGCGGCTGCGCGGGACGCTCGACGTGGGCCGGGCGCAGGAGCTGCTGACCCACCTCACCGAGATCCCCAAGCGGGTGGAGGAAGCGCTCCATTGCGAGGGCGCGGTGAAGCAGATCGCCCGGACCTTCCACACGGCACAGGACTTCCTGTTCCTCGGCCGGGGACCGATGTTTCCTGTGGCGCTGGAGGGGGCGCTGAAGCTGAAGGAGATCTCGTACATCCACGCCGAGGGCTACGCCGGCGGCGAGATGAAGCACGGACCGATCGCGCTCATCGACGAGAATCTGCCGGTGGTGGTGCTCGCTCCGCGCGAGCCGCGGGTGCCCTACGAGAAGATCGTGGGGAACGTGGAGGAGGTCCGCGCCCGGGGCGGAAAGGTGATCGCGGTGGTGGACGAGGACGACACCCAGGTCTCCTCGCTCGCGGACGAGGTCATCCGGCTCCCGGCGAGCCCGGCCCTCCTCGGGCCCATCGTCACTGCAGTGCCGCTGCAGCTACTCGCGTACCACGTGGCCGATCTGCGCGGGACGGACGTGGACCAGCCGCGCAATCTCGCCAAGAGCGTCACGGTCGAGTGATCGCATCCAGGATCGCGCCGATGAACGTCGGCTGGGGGGCCGAGGTCGATGGCGCTGGGCGGCATCTCGTTTCGGTCTCCGTGACCCGGGGGAGCTCCTGCCGTAAGACGCGGCCCGATCCCTGTTCAGCAACAGCGGGACCGGACGGAGGACGACCATGGGAAAGCAAGACCTCGAGGAACTGACCGCGAGATTCCTGGACGCCTGGAACTCCCAGGACGTCGACCGCGTGGTGGCCTGCTACACGGAGGACGTGCGGTATCGGGATCCAAACACCCGAGGCTACGTCGAGGGACGCGATGCCATGCGCCGCTACCTTCGGAAGCTCTTCACCTCGTGGCAGATGACCTGGGCACGTCGCGAGGTGTTCGAGCTTGCGAGCACCGCCGGGGTGGCGTTTCTCTGGCGCGCAACCTTTCGCCGCCCGGGTGGAGGCCCGATGGTCGAGGCGGACGGGATGGATCTCGTCGTCCTTCGCGGCGACCGGCTCGTCCGAAACGAGGTCTATTTCGACCGGGCCGTGCTCGCGCCATTGCTCGGGGCGTGACCGCCCACCTCGGTCCTACGGCCGGCGCGCGGTCGCGACCGGTGCGCCGATGCGGATGAGGTGAATCACGCCCCGCGCGGTCCCCACCGCCAGCATCCGCCCATCGGGCGAGAACGTCGCCGAGGTCGGGAAGTCGTCCTGCAGCGCCAGCGTGAGCCGCCCGGCGACTCCACCCGTCGGCCACGACCGCAGCCGCAGCTCCGGCCCGTCCGCGTCCACGCTCACGTCGCCCCTCGGGGATAGCGCCACCGGCCCCCCGGTCCGGGCCCGGCGGGGCACTCCGTCACGCACCGTCGGCCGGCCCACCTCCCAGAACCCGAGCAGCCTGGACGAGGCAAGCAGCATCCGCTTTCCGTCCGGGGTGGCCTCGCAGGAGAGGACCTTCCCGAGCTTGCTGCCCGCCCGCGCCAGCGGCTCGCCGTCCGCGTTGCGGAGCTGGATGCCGCCCTTTTCCCCGCGGGTGACGAAGGCACCTCCCGGCGGCACGCAACCCCCGAGCAGCTCCTGGTCCAGCGGCAGGCTCTGCACGCGGCGACCGGTGCGCACCGCGATCCGCTCGAGGTGGTAGTGGCGGCTGCAGCCGATGGAGCAGCCGCTCCGGAGCAGGCTCACGCAGGACTCCTCGGCGACCGGGGCGAGGACGTTCTCACCATCGGACGAGAGCACCAGCTCGGGCAGTGTCTGGAGGCCGGACCACGCCGAGGGGTCACGGACCCCGAGCACGCTGTCCGCCGAGGGCCGCATCAGCTCCGCGACCTGTGCCTGCGCCGAGGCGCACGCAGGGTTCGACCGCGCCGGGTCAGGAGCGGGAGGAGGCACCAGGACCGGCCCCGCGGCGCCGTCCGCCACCCGCCACGTCCGCACCGAGTCGTCCTCGTGCTGCGATACCAGCGTGTCCGACTGGGGGGTGAAGCGAAGGTCGACGAGCGCCCCGCCCGGGACCGATCCGGCGAGCCGCCGCGCCCGTGTGCCCACGTCCCACAGCGTCCAGACACCGGTGGCATCGCCCGAGGCGAGCCGCGCGCCGTCCGGCGAGAAGCGAAGCGCCGTCACCTGGGCGCGGTGCCCCGGGGGCAGCGGGGCGGGCGCTCCATTCCGTGCGTCGAGCCGGACCAGGGTGGTCGAGATGGGGTCCACCCGGTCCCGGACCTGGCCGGCGGCAGCCACCAGCACCGAGCCGTCGGCCGCGAACAGCGCCGCGGTGATCTGGACTCGCTGGATCTCCCACCGGATGCGCCCGGTCGGGAGCTCGATCAGCCGGAGGGAGCCGCCGGTGCGCCCCTCCTCGCACTCCTCTCCGCCGGTGACCGCCGAGACCAGGGCCAGCGTTCCGTCGTCGTTGAAGCCGACCGCGCGCAGCGACTCGTCGCACGGGCGCCCCCGGCCGCGAAGCACGTCCAGCTTGAAGCTGCCGCCGTGCCGGTCGTAGCCGCGGACCATCCCGTCCTGGGCGGCGGTCAGAAGCCGCCCGTCGGAGGTGGGTTGCAGCGCCACGATGCGCGCGTCCTGGGCATGGAAACGGCTCATCTGCCCGCTGTCGAACGGGATGAGCTCCACGTCCCCCTCCGGAGTGGCCCGGAAGGCGGCGGATCCATCCCGGGCCACCGCCAGCGCCGTGGTGCCGTCCACGCCCGCCACCGGGAAGTCACGTGGCGGCTGCTGGCCGGTCGGATCGCAGAGCCGGAGCGCCAGGCCCTCCGCCGTGAGCAGGCGCCCGTCCCCGGTCGCGGCCAGCGGGGACGACAGGAGACACCCTCCACTCCGCTGGGCCGGGCGCCCGAGACCCTCGGGTCCGACCAGCGCCCGCGTCCCTGGCGAGGCGACCCCCAGCTGCTGCCACTCGGACACGTCCCACAGCCGCGCCAGGCCGGCCGCGTCGACGGCCACCACCCGACGGGCGTCGAGCTGCACCAGCGTATGAACCCGGCTGGAGGAGGCGAGATCCGGGCGCCCCAGGGTGCCGGCGGACTCGTTGGAGAAGGAGGGAGCGGCGAGCGACGCCGTCGAGACGAGCGCGAGCAGGACGAAGGAACGCACGGCGCCTCCTAGGGTAGCGGGGCCACCCCCCCGAGGAACAGGCGGGTAGATCGCCACTCGGGGACGCGCGGGAAACGTGCGGCATTCACCGTCGCGCGACCGGCCAACGGTTCCCGGCCGGAGGGCGTCGTGCGGCGGACGCCTGTGGTGTGGACCCCACTCTCCCCATGCCCGGTGCCGCTCCTCCGCGAGAGTCGGCAGGAGCGTCCGTGCGAGGGGCGCCGACCCCCGGAGCTCGCCGAGCCGCAAACGCGCTTCCACGTGCGCGAGGGGTCGTGGGCTGCCGGTGCGGGCCATGCGCCGACGCGCACCGGGGGCTCGCGAGGCCGCATCCGGGCGCGGTGCTCCGCCCGGCTCGCGGGGGTTTCCTGGAGTCCCCCCGCGCCCCGGGGCAGTCTCGGGGCCCATGTTCGTCGGTCACCTCGGCGTCGGACTGGCGCTGTCCTCGCGCTCGCGGCGATTCCGGCTGGGCACGCTCCTCGGGGCGGCGATGCTCCTGGATGTGCTGCTCGGCGCCTTCGTCCTCGCCGGCATGGAACAGCTCATCGTCCCCCCCGACTTCGCCACCGGCCACTACCTCGAGTTCGTGTTCCCGTACTCGCACGGGCTCCTCAGCTCCGTGGTGTGGGCGGGGATCACCGCGGCCCTGGCGGGCGCCGGCTGGCTCCTCATCGGCCGGGGCGCGGCCGCGGCGTGGATCGCCGGGGCGGCGGTCCTCTCGCACTTCGTCTGCGACGTGGTGGAGCACGTGCGGGGCCTTCCGCTGCTCGGCGAGGACTTCCCCCACGTCGGCCTCCGGCTCTGGAAGGCGATGCCCTGGGCGCTCGCGCTCGAGCTGCTGCTGCTCGCGGGTGGGGTGGCGCTCTTCCTCCGGTCCCGCCCCGGCCTGTCCGGGGTGCGGCGGGGGGTGCTCCTCGGCGTGCTCGGCCTGCTCGCAGTGCTGCAGCTCGCCGGTCAGCTCGGCGGGGGCGTGCCGCCACCGGCCTCGGTGCTTGCGGTGAGCTGGATCGTCCAGACCGCGGTGCTGGTGCTGCTCGGGCTATGGGTGGACCCGGCGCCGGTCAGCTCACCGGCTGAGGCCTCGCCGGGCGGCTGACCACCGGCTCGGCGGAGGTCCCCGGCGCGGGCGCGGGCGGAGCGGGAGGCTGGAACTCCTTGAAGCGGAACTCCACGTCCACCACGCCGCCCTCGGGCGGGGGGACCTCGTCGGCGCCGACGTCCCGGAGCAGCGCGATCATTGCCGAGTTCACCGCAAGCACGTCGGCCCGGAGCCCCTTCAGCCCGTGCGCTCTGCCGACCTCGACCATCCGCCGCATCAGCGCCGAGCCCACGCCCTTCCGCTGCCAGGCGTCGGCGATGACGATGCCCAGCTCGCCGATGCCGCTGACCGGGTCCAGGTCGTAGCGGGTGAGGCCGATGAGCGTGCCGTCCTCGGGCAGCTCGGCCACGAAGGCGCAGCCGCGCTGCGGGTCGGCGTCGAGCAGGGCCTGGACCTCGTCGCGCGGGTAGCGCGTCCGGAGGTGGTGGAAGCGCGAGTACACCGACTCGGGCGACAGGCCGTAGAGCAGCTCCTGTACCTTCGCCTCGTCGGTGAGCCGCGCCGCGCGGACGTGGATCTGCCGCCCGTCGCGGAGCTTCTCCTCCCAGCAGCGCACGTCGAACGGCGGCCGGGGGACTGCCTGATCGAGGAACACCCACCGGCGCTCCTTGGCGGCGGCGAGCAGCTCGGCCCGGTGGTCCGGGTGGGCGATGGCGGTCAGGGCCAGCGCGCGCTCCCGCACCGACTTGCCCCACAGGTCCGCCACGCCGTACTCGGTGACCACGAAGCGGACATCGCCCCGGCTGGTCACCACCGCCGAGCCCTCGGGGAGAGTGGGGTGGATGC
>DASROG010000071.1:0-5645 GCA_035646995.1 Myxococcaceae bacterium | reverse complement strand
CGGAGATGCACGGCGGCTACACCCTGGGCGTGCTGGTGATGTCCAACTTCGGGAAGATGCACAACCTGCGGGTGGGCGGTCTTCCCCTGGGCGAGGTGCTGGAGGAGCGGTACCGGGAGGTGCCCCGCCGCACCGCGACCTACGGGAGCATCATCGCGGTGGTGGCGACCGACGCCCCGCTCCTCCCGAACCAGATCAACCGGCTCTGCCGCCGGGTGGCGCTCGGCATCGGGCGGGTGGGGAGCTACGCCGCGCACGGCTCGGGGGAGATCGTGGTCGGCTTCTCCACCTCCAACGTCATTCCCCGGCGCACCCGCAGGATGGTGACCAAGGTGAAGTTCCTCCTCGACCAGCGGCTGGACCCGCTCTACGAGGCGGTGATGGAGGCCACCGAGGAGGCGATCCTCAACTCGATGTGCATGGCCGGTCCGATGACCGGCATCAACGGCAATCACTGCCCGGCGCTGCCGCTGGACGAGGTCCGGCGGTTCGCCGAGGCGGTCCGTCCGGCCCTCCGCTCGCGGCGGCGCGCTTCGGCGCCTTCCGGCCCTCCCCCGGATCGGGACCGCGAGGGGACGGTGACCGTGGCCGAGGCGCTGCCCACCGCGGTCCGGGGCGCGGAGGGCATTCCCTTTCCCACCCGACCTCCCGACGACTCGGACTGAGCCCGAACGCTGGCGCGCCCCTGCGCGCTTCCGCGGGCGTCCCCCTGGGTTCGGGGGACGGGTGACGCGCTCCTGCCGCTTCTGCTAGGAGGCGGCGCTCCGGAACCCACCCACCAGGAGCAGCGATGGCCCGCAGCAGGAGCAAGCACCGCCGCAAGCAGATGAAGATCAGGCAGCACTGGAAGAAGCGCCGCGAGCGGAAGAAGGCTGCCGCCGCGAGCACGAAGTAGTCACCTCCTGTTCCGGGGCGAGGACGTCCGCCATCGTCCGGGACGGGGTAGCGCTCGTCCGCCGGCCGTGGGCATGCAGGCTCTCGAGCGTCCGCGCGCCGTCTCCGGCTTCCGTTGCTTCGTGAATTCGGGTGGCCATGGTTCGTCTCCTCGCTCGAACGATGGAGGCGGGCATGCGGCGAGGGACGTTTCTGGCGGCGGTGGTCTGGGCCGCGGTGGTCCAGGCGCAGGGAGCAGGGTACCCGCAGGGGTACGGGTACGGGTTCCAGCAGAGCTATCCGCTCCCGAGCAACACGCCTCCGATGAATGCACCTCCGCCTCCGAGGGCGCACCCCGAGGACGAGAAGAAGTGGCTCGAGGGCGTCAGCGTGGTCCTCGGAGGTGGCGTCGAGGGGTACACCGGTTCGCTCTCCTCCCGCGTGGCGGTCGGACCTGCGTGGAACGTCATCCTCGGGTTCCACCCCACGAGCGTCTTCGGCATCGAGCTCGCCTACGTCGGCGCGCTCAACAGCGTGAAGTACGAGAGCTTCGGGCTCACCACCGCGGGCGGGGCGGACATCGTGCGCCACGGAGGGCAGGCCAACGTGACCTTCGCCCTCGGCGCATGGCAGGTGCAGCCGTTCGTCGTGGCCGGGGTGGGGTTCAACCACTACTCCGTCAGCGAGGCCGCGAAGGCCGTCGGCTTCTCGTCCTCCACCGCCGGGTACGTCCCGGTCGGCGGCGGCGTCCGCTTCCGGGTCCAGGGGGTCACCGTGGATCTCCGGGGCAGCTGGCAGCTGCCGTTCAGCGACCAGCTGTTCCCCGGCGGAACCGGCCAGAACACCCTCGGGCTCGATACCGGCAGCTACCGGCGCTGGAACGCCACGCTCAGCATCGGAGGCACCTTCGGATGAAGGGCCCTCTGGCTGCCGTTCGACGGGGCTGCCAGCCGGCCCCTTGACACTTTGCCGCGTCGCGTTATGAGAGGGTTGACTGGCAAGTCAGCCAGCCCGTCGAGGATTGCCCGAAGGAGGCGAGTGTCAATGTCGAGGAACACCGAGGTTCCGGCGTTCGTGAAGGAGCAGCTGGTCGAGGCCCAGAAGCGGTTCACGGTCATCCAGGGTCAGGCCGAGAAGACCATCAAGGAGTGGGTGGCCAAGGGCCAGGAGCTCCAGGCCACCACCGCCAAGCGGACCAAGGCCCTCGGCCACGAGGTCCGCAAGCAGGCGGAGACGTTCCAGAACCGCCTCATCCAGGCCGCCGGCGTGGCGACCCAGAGCCAGATCAAGGCCCTCACCCGGGAGCTGTCCAAGCTGTCCAAGAAGGTGGACGCCCTGGTGGAGAAGAAGGCGGCGGCGAAGACGGACGTCCGCGCCTGAGTTCATGGGTCGTCAATGACCCGCACGCGCCGTCCCTCTCGTGGCTTACTCGGGGGGCGGCGCTTATGTTTTGGCGACCAACCGACACCCTGCCTGATGGTCAGGCAGGCATCCTAAGCGTGGGAGTCCGACATGGCTGGCGAGGTTCCCAAGGACAGACGCCCGGTTGTAGAGGCCCTCGAGCGCATGTGGGCTCAGGCAGTCACCGCGATGTCCAGCGTAGAAGACGAGGCGGCGCGCGTGGTGCAGCGGGCCCAGACGGTTGCCGGGTGGAGCCAGGACGAGGTCCGGCGCCAGATGACCGAGCTCACGGAGCGGCTTGCCGCGCAGCGCCGCGAGCTGGAGCAGGGACTGGAGGAACGGGTCCGTGGCGCGCTGCAGCGCCTGCGGGTGCCCAAGCGAGAAGAGGTTCAGGCGCTGACCGCCCGGGTGGACCGGGTGACCGAGCGGCTGGAGAAGCTGGAGCGAGGCGGGTAGCGGCCCCCCCGGGGGCGTCGACGAGGAGCGGACCGGACGGTGCGACGACTGTTGTTCCAGATGCACGCGCTGAGCTCGCACTGCGCGGTGCTCCCGCTCGTGGCGGCCGTCCTCCTCCTCGGGGCGGCACGCATCGAGACCACCGTCCAGAGCCGGGCGCGGGGTACGCCAGAGCCGGCGGTGGCGGCGCCGGTGCAGCCGGATCCGGACCTCGCGCTCATCGACTCCGTCCTCGCCAAGCGCGCCCCCGAGCTGGGGCTCGTGCTCCGGGCTCAGGTCAGCCGAGCCATCGCCGAGGAGGCGCGCCTGGCCGGCTACGACCCGCTCCTCATCCTGGCCATCATCGACGTGGAGAGCGATTTCGACCCCGAGGCGGTGAGCTCCCGGGGCGCCCGCGGACTGATGCAGATCCAGCCCGCCACCCTCCACTGGTTCGCCCAGAAGCAGGGGCTCCGGCTCTCCCGCGAGGAGATGGCCGCCGACCCGGGCCTGTGCGTGCGCCTCGGCATCCGCTACCTGCGCTCGCTCCAGGATCGCTTCGCCGGTGAGCTCCCGCTGGCCCTCATGGCCTACAACGCCGGACCGGACCGCATCCGCCAGGCTCTCCGCGAGCGCGGGCTCGAGCCGTTCCGCTTCTACCCCCGCCGGGTGAGGCGTGACTTCGAGCGCTTCCGGCGGGGAGCGGGCCTGGGCGGGGACTGGGCGTATGCCCTCCGCGACCCGGAGCGGGCCGCTCGCTAGACCCGTCTGCCTCGTGGCATAAGCTGCTGCTCGTTCCCGTGTTCTCGCTCGACGATCAGGCGCGTGGACTGGAGGCCGCTCGCGAGCAGGTGGCGGCGCTCTTCCAGAGCATCAACGCCCCTCACGTGGTGGTTCCCGGCCGGCGCGCCGGTCCGGCCCAGGCCTTCATCGCCTGTCTGCGCGGGACACACGGCTTCTCGGTGGGCGTCTACCTCTGGCTCTCCGAGACCAGGGAGTGCGCGGTCTACACCACCCCCGCCACCGCGCAGACTCCCGAGGAGTACCGGGCGCTGCAGACCGAGGCCCTGGGCTTCGTGGAGTCCATGGGCTTCATGATGGACAACCTCAATTTCCGCTCGCTGTCTCCCGAGCACCAGGCCGAGCTGCTGCAGTCGGTCCCGGTGTGGCGGGGAGGGCGAGCCGCCACCGGGGGCACCGCCACCGTGTCCCCGCCCGGGCAACCGGGGGCGCCCGCGGCGCAGACCGGGGCGGCGCTGGCCCGGCTGTTCTCGTCGTTCTAGTCACCTCTCCCCAAATGCTCCGCGCCTCCACCGCCGTCCTCGTCCTCGCCGCTGCAGGCCTGCTCGGCTCCTGCGTTCACATCCCCACCGAGAGGGAGCGGCAGGGCGCCGAGGCCCACTACGACCTGGGGATCAACGCCCAGAACGCCGGGGACGTGCGCAGCGCGCTGAAGGAGTTCGAGGAGTCGCTGAAGCTCGACCCCGAGTTCGCCGAGGCCCACAACGCCATCGCCGTGCTCCTCCATCTCTCGTTCGACCGGAAGGACGAGGCGGAGAAGCACTACAAGCAGGCGCTGGAGATCCGCCCCGCGTTCTCCGAGGCGAAGGTCAACCTCGGCAACCTCTACCTGGACCAGGGACGGCTCGACGAGGCCATCGCTCTCTACGAGCAGGCGCTGAACGACATGCTCTACGCCACGCCCTACATCGCCGAGGCGAACCTGGGCTGGGCGTACTTCAAGAAGGGCAACAGCACCCAGGCCATCGAGCACCTCCGCGCCTCGGTCAACCACAACCCGCAGTTCTGCCTCGCCTACAAGGACCTGGGGCTGGTGCAGGACGCCCGCGGGGACCTCGCCGCGTCCTGTACCGAGTTCGGCCGCTTCGTCCAGGCGTGCCCGAAGGTGGCCGAGGCCCACCAGCTGCTGGGGAGCTGTCTGGTTCGCCAGGGGCGGGCCGCCGAGGCCCGGGCCAGCTTCGATGCCTGCGTGGAGAACGCCACCGGCGGACCTCAGCAGCGGGTGCGCGAGCAGTGCATCCGCCTCCGCGACGGCCTGGGAGGGCAGGGCAGCCGCCCCTGAGACTGCAGTGCTCCTCCCGGGGTGTCATGCGCGCTGCGGCGCCCGATCCTCTCACTGCGACGCGCAGACTCGTCGCTCCGCTGCTCGACGCCCCGCGCACCAGGGGGAGGCTCGCGGAGCGGCGCAGGCGCGCCACGCGTCCAGGCTCACTGCCTCGAGGCATGCCTCCGCGGGTCGCTCCTCGTGTGCTCCGTCTCGCTCCGGTCTCCGGCGCCTCGCGTTGCGCCTGACACCCCGGCCGGAGCACTAGTCCGTGGACCGCTGGGAGGACGAGGCGCTGGTCCTGGGCACGCTGGATTACGGCGATGCCGACCGGCTGGTGACGCTCCTGACCCGCGGCCGGGGAAAGCTGACCGCCTTCGCCGCCGGAGCGCGGAAGAGCCGCCGCCGCTTCGCCGGAGCGCTCGAGCCGGGGACGCTGCTCCGGGCGCGCCTGGTCGAGCGCCACGGCTCCACGGTGCGGCTCGACGCGGTGGAGGTCGTGCACGCCTTCCCCCACATCCGCGAGGAGCTGCCCCGGATCGCCCGCGCCCTGTACGCGCTCGAGCTGTGCCGGGAGCTGCTCCGGGACGAGGAGCCGGCGCCCGAGCTGCTGTCCCTCGCCGTGGAGTGGCTCGGCCGCCTCGACGCTGGCGAGGCCGGACCCACCTCGGTCCTCGCCTTCGAGCTGCAAGCGCTGGCTCTGGCCGGCCTCATGCCCCGGTTTGACGCCTGCGCCCTCTGTGGTCGGCCTCCAGGCGAGGCGCCCCGCTTCGACGTGGACCACGGCGGCGCGGTGTGCTCCGACTGCGCGCCCCGGGCGACCGGCCCGCGCATCGACCCGGCGGTGCTGGGGGGGCTGGCGGCGATCCAG
>DASROG010000070.1:0-20146 GCA_035646995.1 Myxococcaceae bacterium | reverse complement strand
CCCCTGAGGACGGGCGGTCGGCCTCCTTCTTCTTGCCCGATGCCTTCTTCTTGCCGGGCGGCGCGACCGCCAGCGGCACCGCGTCCGAGGTCGGGGTCAGCAGGATGATGGTGGGCCCCTCGTCGTTCTCCGTATCCTCGTCGCGGGGCGGGGGCTCGGGCTCCTTCTTCTTGCTCGAGGCCTTCTTCTTTCCCGACGCCTTCGTCGCGGCCTTCGGCGCGGGCACCGTCACCGGTCGGGCGGGCAGGCCCTGACGCTGCTCGGCCCCGCACGCCGGACACCGCGCGACCAGCGCGCCCTTCTCGACCCGCAGGTCGACCAGCTCGACCAGGCGCTCGCACGAGGGACAGAGAACTTTCATCGGGGAGAGACCCGTCCGGCGCTGGACGCTCGGAAGGCGACGGACAGTCTAGAGGACACCGGCGAGTCAGAGGAGTGCAACGAAGGGCGCGGGGAGGAAGCAGAGCACTGCCACCACGAGGGTGGCCACGCACAACCACCCACGTGAGGCGCCGAGTGGCTCCTCGGGGACGGTGACCGGCGGGTGCTTGACCCCGACCACGAGCAAGACCACCAGCAACCAGGCGATCCAGGTGAACGAGACCAGCACCGCCAGCCCGCCGAGCAGCAGGAGGGCAACCCAGCCGATTGCCCGAGCCCGGTTGCCGTAGAGGGCGTAGGTCAGATGGCCGGCGTCGAGCTGCCCGATGGGGAACAGGTTCAGCATGGTGATGAGGGAGCCGAGCCAGCCGGCGAGCACGAAGGGGTGCGCGTCGACGTCCATCCCGGGCGGACGCGGCCCGAGGAAGGCCATCTCGAACAGCCGGAGCAGGAGGTTGTCCCCGTAGATGGGAGGATCGAGGCGCGGAATTCCGTGATGGAGGACGCTCCACAGGGACATCGGCCCGAGCACGGTGGACCCCGTGGGGGGCAGGGGCGCGAACCGGGAGTGCGCGTACCCCCAGGCGAGGAAGGGAAGGCAGACCAGGAATCCCGCCAGCGGGCCCGCCGCGCCGATGTCCACCAGCGCGTTCCGGGAGGGAATGCGGTCACGCACGCGGATGACGGCCCCCAGCGTCCCGAAGCCCAGCAACGGGAGCGGGATGAAGTAGGGCAGGCTGGCGCTCACCCGGTGTCGCCGGGCGAGCACGTAGTGCCCGAGCTCGTGCGCTCCCAGGATGCTCACCACCGCCACGGTGAACTGGAGGGAGCTGACGAGCGCCGCTCTGCTGATCCGGATGGCGCCGCTGTCGGTCCACGCGCCCGCCTGGGTGAGCAGGAAGGTGACGAAGACCGTCACCAGGGTGCAACCGAAGAGCGCCAGCGGGAGCCAGCGGCCTGGCTCGGGCCTCGGAAGGGACGCGTCCAGGGGCTTTCTCCTAGTCCTCCAGAACCGAGGAGAGAACCTGGGCGGTGAACTGCACCAGGGGGATGACGCGCTGGTAGTTCATCCGTGTCGGTCCGATGACCCCCACGGTCCCCAGCGAGCGGTCCGCCGGTCCGTAGGGAGTGGCCACCAGCGACACCTCGCCGCCGGGAGAGAGGTCGCTCTCATGTCCGATGAAGATCTGCATCTCTCGCGCACGCTGCACACGGTCGAGGAGCGCCACCAGCCGGGTCTTCTCCTCGAGGGTCCGGAAGAGTGCCTTCATCCGCTCGATGTCCGCGAACTCCGGGGCCTCGAGGAAGCTCCCCGTGCCCTCGATGAAGACCTTCTCCGTCGGAGGAACCCCGGTGGCCAGCAGGCCGAGCTTGAGCGCCTTGGCCTCCAGCTGGTCGTAGGCAGCCTGGTCCTGGGCCAGCTCCGCCTCGATGCGCCCTCGGACCTGCTCGAGGGGGAGCCGTTCCAGGAGCTCGCTGAGGTAGTTCGAGGCGCGGACCAGCTCCTCCTGGGAGATCTCGAAGTCCAGCGCCACCGGACGGTTGTGCACCTGCCCGTCCTGGTCCACGAGGATGGCCAGGACCCGACCCTCGCGGAGCCGGACGAACTCGATGCGGTGGAACGTCCCGGAGGTGGGGCGCGGGGTCACGACCACCCCGGCGTGGCGGGTGAGGAAGTGCAGGATCCGGCCGGCGCCCTGCAAGGCGTCCTCGAGGTTCGCCCCGCTGCTGGGAATGCCCCGCTGGATGAGGTCGCGCTCTCGGGGGTTGGGGTCGCGGAGGCGAATCAGGGTGTCGACGTAGAACCGGTACGCACGGTCGGTGGGGACGCGGCCGGCCGAGGTGTGCGGCTTGTCGAGGTAGCCGAGGTCCTCGAGGTCCGCCATGACGTTGCGAAGCGTGGCGGAGGAGACCTCGAAGCCGGAGGTCCTGGCGAGCTGCTGGCTCCCGACCGGACCACCCGTGGAGATGTACTCGCGGATGATCGCGTGCAGGACGTCGCGGGCGCGGTCGGAAAGCGGCTCGGCCATGGCGGCTCGACGGAGTCAAGCGTAGGCAGGTGCGGCCCACGTTTCAATGAGGGGCACAGTCCGGCCGGCCTCTTCCCCGGGGGTTCCGAGGCCATTCCCTTTTGCCCCCTGTTGGGGCTTTATCCGCCAGCACACGTTTGCAGTGAATGCCGCCAGGAGGGCGCATGAAAGCAAAGGACGTCCTGGGGCTCGCCAAGGACCGCGGCGCGGTGATGGTGGACCTCAAGTTCATGGATTTCGTCGGGCTGTGGCAGCACTTCACCATCCCGCTCCCGGAGCTGAAGGAGGAGATCTTCGAGGAGGGGCTGGGCTTCGACGGCTCGTCGATCCGTGGCTGGGCGGAAATTCACGCCTCGGACATGCTGGTGATGCCGGACGCCACGACGGCGGTGATGGATCCCTTCATGAAGGATCCGACACTGAGCCTCATCTGCAACATCACCGACCCCATCACCAAGGAGCCATACGGCCGCGATCCGCGGAACATTGCGATCAAGGCGGAGAGGTACCTGCGCTCCACCGGCATCGCGGACACGGCGTACTTCGGCCCGGAGGCCGAGTTCTTCATCTTCGACGAGGTGCGCTTCGATAGTAAGCCGAACGCCTGCTTCTACGAGATCGGCTCCAGCGAGGCGGCGTGGAGCACGGGCAAGGAGGAGGGCAACCGGGGCTACAAGGTCCGCTACAAGGAGGGCTACTTCCCGGTCGCCCCGCTCGACAGCCAGCAGGACATCCGCACCGAGATGTGCCGCGTCCTCGCCGACGTGGGCATCGAGGTGGAGCGGCAGCACCACGAGGTGGCCACCGCGGGTCAGGCGGAGATCGACTTCCGCTTCAACACCCTCGTGAAGTGCGCGGACAACCTCAGCTGGTTCAAGTACATCGTGAAGAACGTGGCCTGGCGGCACGGGAAGACGGCGACGTTCATGCCCAAGCCCCTCTTCGGCGACAACGGCTCGGGGATGCACACCCACCAGTCGCTGTGGAAGAACGGCAAGCCGCTCTTCGCCGGTGACGGGTACGCCGGGCTGAGCGAGCTGGCGCTCTACTACATCGGCGGCGTCCTGAAGCACGCCCGCGCGCTGGCGGCGATCTGCAACCCGACCACCAACAGTTACAAGCGGCTGGTGCCGGGGTTCGAGGCGCCGGTGAACCTGGCCTACTCGAGCCGGAACCGGAGCGCGTCGATCCGCATCCCGATGTACAGCCCGAGCCCCAAGGCGAAGCGGCTCGAGTTCCGCAGCCCCGACCCGTCGTGCAACCCGTACCTCGCCTTCGCCGCGCAGCTGATGGCGGGCCTGGACGGCATTGAGAACAAGATCGATCCCGGCGATCCGCTGGACAAGGACATCTACGGCCTGTCACCGGAGGAGCTGAAAGACGTTCCGAAGATGCCCGGGAGCCTGGAGGAGGCGCTCGACTGCCTGCGCAAGGACCACAAGTTCCTGCTCAAGGGCGACGTCTTCAGCGAGGACGTCCTCGAGACCTGGACGACCCTCAAGATGGAGAAGGAAGTGAACCCCGTGCGGCTGCGCCCGCACCCGATGGAGTTCGCGCTCTACTTCGACATCTGAAGTAGCCGGGGAGTGACGCGGGCCGCTCGATCCTCGGCGATCGGGCGGCCCGTCAGCCGAAGAGCCGGGCCAGGCCGGGGACCTTCTTCGCGATCTCGACCGCCACCTCCCCCAGCGCCCGGATCCGGGACCTCAGCTGGGCGATGCTCAGGTTCCTCGCCGATGCGTTCCTGACCACGGCGATGAGGTGGGCGTAGACCTCGGTGCTCTCGACCTGCGGCGAGATCTCCTCCAGCTGCTCCTTCGAGAGCCCGAGCAGCGACTGGAGCTCCTCCCCGTACTTCCCCTCGAACTCGGCTCGGGTCTGGTCGATGATCCGGGTGAGCTCCCGTCGCAGCTGAGCCTTGGCATCTTCTCTGGCGGGCATGGTCTCCCCCCCCTCACGGAGCGCGCGGCCGGACTGCGCTCTCCAGCTTCTCGGGCGCCCTGGAGAAGGCCGCGGCCTTGTCCGAGGCGGCCTGCGCTTCCCGGGTGATCTCGGCGATCGTGTCGGACAGCCTGGCGGTCTGGTCCACGAGCGTCTCCCGGAGGCCGGCGAGCCCGGCTTTGCTGAGCACCTCGTCCTGGGCATCCTGCACGGAGACGATGGAGGCCAGGTGCCCGGTGACGATGGCGTTCCCGTCCTGGATCTGCCGGTAGGCAGCCTCCAGCGTCTCCAGCACCTGGGCTCTCTGCTTCTGCACCGGCGCATGAAGCTTCGCGCGATAGCTGCCGAGCTCTGCGGTCAGGCCCTCGACGTACGTCTCGGCGACGTCCAGTGGGTCGAGCCCCCTGGCCTTGCCCGGGTCCTTCAGCTTTCCCACGAGGTCGAACTTCCGGAGGGTCTCCCGGATCAGGTACGGGCGGTACGTCTGGTCGACGAAGGCATCGACGTCGGCGTCGATCCGGTCGAAGTACTGGCGCGCGAGCGCGACGTGCGCGGCACGCACCGTGGCCACGTCGCGCCCGACAGTCGCCGAGAGCTGCACTGCCTGCTTCGGCGTGGACGCGCACGCCGCCGATAGCATGGCGAGCAGGAAGAGAACGCTGCCGGTCGCCGACCTCTCTCGCGCTCTCGCCCGGACTCCCTCCACCGTCACGTCCATCGTCGGTCTCCAGCTGCCGACTGACACGCCCGTCTGACATCGCCGACGGGGGTCAGGGCCGAGCGCTCGGGGCCGCTCTCATGCTCGGTTTCGAGCGGACGATTGGCGATCACGGGCTCGGGCGTTCGGCGACGAGGCGGTCGGGCCGGCGGTGGGTGGTTCGCTCACCTCGGCCCGAGGGTGCGCGGCTTTGACAGTCGCGACCACTCGGTTTTGATGGCTCGCCGTGGAGATCGCCCTTCCCCGCTCCCGCGCCCAGATCTCGACGGTCGGGCTCGTGGCGCTCGCCTCCGTCGTGCATCTCACGCTGGGGCTCGTGCTGCTGCCGCAGTGGATGTTCTCGAAGTATCCGGATTTCGCCCGGCTGCTCGTCGAAGGACGCCTCCAGCCCGAGGAGGGCGCGGACATCAGCCCCCTGTACCTGCTGATCAATCTCGCGGCCTCGCCCGGGGCCGTGCGTGTCCTTCAGTCGATCCTCGGCACGCTCGCCGTGCCGCTGGTGTTCCTGGTCGCTCGCCGGCTCTTCGGCCCGGTCGCGGGCTGGATCGCGCTGGTGCTCACCGCCGCGGCCGCCCCGCTGATGCTGTACGAGGCCACGCTCGAGCCGGACCTTCTCATCCTGGTGGCGAATCTCGGCGCCCTCGCGCTGCTGGTGACCGGCTCGCACGAGGAGCGTCCGCAGAGCGCGTGGGTCGCGGGCGCCCTGCTGGGGTTGTCGTCAGCCCTCCGACCCTCGAACCTCGTGGTCCTCGGGATGGCCGTCCTCTGGCTCGCCTGGACCACCCGCAGGGATCGCAGGCGGGTGCTCTCGACCGCGGGCGGTGCGCTGGCCGGCGGGATCCTGATGCTCCTGATCCCGATGGGGCTGGTACGCCTCAGCGTCGGGCAGCAGGTCGCGGCGACGATGAGCGTCGGCGAGATGCTGCACATCTGCAACCGGCCGGAGGGCAATGGGATCGGGTACCAGTCTCCTGCCCTGGTGAAGCTCCTCGAGCAGCAGGTGCGCTCTGCCGACCGGCCCGATCCTTTCCACGCGATCTACCGGCGGTTCGCCCGTGCCGCGGTGGGCCCGCAGATCTCGCCGGTCGCCTGCGAGCAGTACTGGGTAGAGCGCACGGCGGCCTTCGTGACCCAGGAGCCGTTCACCTGGCTGCGGCTCGTCGGCGCCAAGGCGCTGGTCTTCCTGGCCGGACCCGACGCGCACGACATCGCCGAGGTCCGCCAGGCGGAGAAGGGCCTTCCGGTTCCACCGCTGGCCTCGTTTCGCTTCCTCACCGCGGCAGGCCTGGCGGGGCTCGCCGCATGCCTGCTGCGTCGCCGCGCCATCGGCATGCTCGGTCCCTATACCCTGGCGCTGTTCTTGGTCTCGCTCGTCTTCTGCGTGACGAGCCGCTACGCGCTGATGGTGCTCCCCGTCTGGTGCGTGCTGGCCGGCGCGTACGTGGCCGGCGTCCGCGAGGACTTCCGCCAGCCGCGCCTTCTCCTTCGCTCGGCGCTCGCCCTGCTGGTTCCGGTGGCGATCGCCCTCGCCCCCGGGCTGCAAGCCTCGACCCGGGTGGTGGAGCGCGGAGCCGTCGCCGGGGCGGCGGCCTCGGAGATGGAGCGGGCGGTCCGCTCGGCCCGGTTCGGCGATGCCCAGCGTGCCTTCGTACGCGCGCAGGCGGGACAGCCGCTGGTCCGGCTCTCGCGCGATCTCTCCCGCGTCCCGTTCGAGGACCCGGCGCTCGCCCGCGCGTCCGCGGAGGAGAGCGCGCGCCGGTTCGGGGTCGAGGCCGGCGCCGATGCGTACTTCCAGGCGACGCTGCTCGCCCACGCGGGCGACTGCCGCGCCGCGCTGCCCCTCGCAGAGCGCTCCGCGGAAAAGCGCTTCTTCGCCGCCGTCTGGGACGTCGCGCTCGACCCGGACCTCCTGGCGGCCGACTGTCTCCTCAGGTCCGGTGATCGCGCCGCAGCACGGAACCACGTCGAGCGCTCGCTCCAGCGCCATCCGGGCACGCTGAGCGGGCTCGCCTGGGCTGCCGCCTCGGACCGCGCCGGCGGACGGCGGGACGGGCCCGCCGAGCACGAGCTTCGACGCCTTCACGATCCGATGAGCACCGGATACGCCCTGGGCCAGGCGCTCCTCGCGTGGGGCGAGCCGGCCGGCGCGCTGGAAGAGGTGGACCGGGTTCTGGCTGCGCTTCCCGAGGCTGGCGTGGCCCTCTACCTCCGGGCACGGGCGCTGCTGGCGCTGGGGAAGAAGAGCGAGGCCCTGGCGACCTATGGACAGGCCCTGCAGGCCTTTCCCGCGCATGGTCACGAGACCCGTCCCTTCGAGGCTCTGGTCGCGGAGGCGCGCGCGGCCGCGCCGGACAGCCCGCCGGTCCTCGCGATCGCTGCCGAGCACGCCACCCGCGCCGGGCGCCTGAGCGAGGCCCGCGAGGCCGGAGAGAGGGCCCTCACCGCCTACGGCGTGCTCGCGCCGCCACCGCTGCGCGACCTCGTGCGATGGCTCCGTTCCGTGGAGTCGAGCGCGGCCCGACCCTGACCGAGGTCAGGGCGAGCGCGCGATGGCGGCCCCTCAGCGGGACTCCGAGCGCTCCTTCGCGAAGAGAGCGCGCGCAATCCACATAACTGCAACCCCGCCCACGATCGCCGTGACGAGGGCCAGTCCATCAGCGAAGAGTTGCTGCGGAAAGACCATCCGACCGATCAGTCCACCCACCACTCCTCCGACCCCGCCGGCCGCGAAACCCCAGGCCAGTGTCAGTCCACGGATCCGCCAGAGCGCGGCCAGAATCGCACCCAGCGCCGCCCCGACCACGATCCAGCTCAGAAGCGCGAACATGGCTTGTCTCTCCTCTTCCGGGGCCGGACATGCATCGCCCGTGCGCGCCCCGGTGCTCGATGCTGGGCGACCTCCCGACCCGGCCTCGCGCATGCAGGAACCGCTGGCGGGCTTCCCCGCGGGGCCTCCGGCACGATGTGCACCTCCGGGTCCGGAGCGCGCAGGTATTGCGGGCCCGAGCGGTGAACCGGGGGCTGCCTGCGCGGCGGCGGGTGTCGGAAGCGCGACTGTCGGCCTCCGGCGCGTCCGAGCGCCGAGGCGCGATGGGGTCAGCGCCAGTCCGACGAGGCAGGGCCGGGGGCGGAGCTCGAGCTCGGCGAGGGGTGCAGGGCCTCGCCATGTTCGCCGCAGGCATGGGCCGTCCCCGGGCCCTGCGCTTCGGCGCGTCCTTGCCTATTCTCCGCGAACCCCGGAGGGCCACCGCATGGATCGCAAGACCTCGGCCGACTTCGACCAGGGGGTCCTGAACCTCTTCGACAAGTACGTGCACGGCGACATCGACCGCCGTTGCTTCCTCGAGCGCGCGGCGAAGTACGCGGTCGGCGGGATGACCGCCTCGATGCTCCTCGATGCGCTCAGCCCGCGCTTCGCCGAGGCCCAGCAGATCCCGAAGGACGATGCTCGTCTCAAGGCGAGCATGGTCGAGTACACGTCGCCGCGGGGACAGGGCAAGATGCGCGGCTACCTGGTCCGCCCGGCCGGTGCGTCCGGCAAGCTCCCCGGTGTCCTGGTGGTCCACGAGAACCGCGGGCTGAATCCACACATCGAGGACATCGCTCGTCGGATCGCCCTCGAGGGATTCATGACCTTCGCTCCCGACGCGCTGGCGCCGCTCGGCGGCTACCCGGGCGACGAGGACAAGGCGCGCGAGCTGTTCTCCAAGCTCGACCCACAGAAGGTGCGCGAGGACTTCGTCGCCGCCGCCGAGTACCTCAAGGGGCGGCCGGACTGCACCGGCAGGATCGGCGTGGTCGGCTTCTGCTTCGGCGGTGGGATCGCCAACGCGCTGGCCACGCGCCTGCCCGATCTGTCGGCCGCCGTCCCGTTCTACGGGGCCCAGCCCAAGGCCGAGGACGCGGCGCGGATCAAGGCACCCCTCCTCATCCACTACGCCGAGCAGGACGAACGGATCAACGCGGGCGCCGCGGCCTACGAGGCCGCGCTCAAGGCGAACCACGTGCGATACCAGATGTTCACCTACCCGGGCACGCAGCACGGCTTCAACAACGACACGACGCCGCGTTACGACAAGGCCGCGGCCCAGCTGGCCTGGCAGCGGACGATCGACTTCCTGAAGAAGAACCTCGGCTGAGAGGCGTCCCGCGAGTCCTCGAGAAGGCTACCTGCCCGCGTCGCGGTGTGACTGGAGGTAGTGCTCGCGCAGGAGGTCCACCCCGAAGTCCCGCTCCGCATCGCGCCACACCGTGTGGACGTGGTTCGCGTCATTCTGGGTGTTGTCGTACTCGAGGATGAAGCTGCGCCCCTGGGTCCGGTAGTAGTGGCCCTGCCGCGGCTCCAGCCCACCCGCCCAGGCGAAGCGGATGTTCTCCAGGCCCGCTCGCTCGATGCGCGCCCACTCCTCGGCGGCGACGTCGGGACGGTAGCGATCGAGGTACACCTTGATCAGCCGGACGAGGAGCGCCTGCTGCAGCTCGCCGAGCTGGCCGTACCCGATTCCTTCGGGGCTGGTGAGCTTCCTCCCCGGTCCGTTGAGGATGTCGGCCGGCGCACTGGAGGAAAGGATCGCCAGCTTGCGCTGGCCCACATCGAGCGACTTCACCAGCTCGCGGGCCAGGTCCTCCTCCGGCGCCAGTACCCGCTCCACCACGCCGCCCCCGCGCCGCCGCTCGTTCGGGTTGCTTCCGAAGAACGAGGGCGTGACGGCAGGGAGCGCGGTCACCGGTGAGGTGAAGTTCAGCGACAGGTGATGGCCCTCGAACCGCCAGCCCCAGGGCTGGTGAGCGCCGGGGTCCCCGAAGATGGTCAGGTAGTAGAGCTCGACATCCCGCATCGGACCGTCCGTCTCGGCGAGCACGGTCTCGAGCCCGATGATGGTGAGCGCAGTGTCGTAGCCCCGGCGGCTGAGACCCGCGGCCACGAGCCGCTCCGCCAGCTGCCGCTGCTCTGGCGACATGCTCTTGAACGGCAGCCCCTTCCGGCTCCGGGGGACGAAGTGCCAGTTGGTCCGCTCGCGGTCGTCGAGGCGCAGCTGCGCCTGGCTCCGCTGCTCGGGCCGCAGCGCGGCGAGGAATCGGGAGGCCGCGGCCGACATCTCGGCGTCGGCGCCGCTGGGGGGCCTGGAGGAGGGGGCAGTCATCAGGATCGCGAGGCTGAGGGTCCAGGATGTGAACGCCTTCACCGGTCGGCACCAGCCTTCCTCGGCGGCAGTGTCAGTCGCCCATCGTCGCGATTCTCCCCTGCCGGCCGCGCCCGGGATCCACCGATGCGGCGAGCGGGGTCACGTTCGGGAAATCCGCAGCGGCATGATGTCCGGATGCTGACCCGCTTTCCGTGTTGCCCGGAGAGCCCCTCCCGCTCCGACGCGCGGGCTGAACGGACGAGGGCTCGGAGAAGCTCCCTTCTTTCGAGTCGGAGCAGACGTCGTCCGCAAACCGATCGGCCCCCCTGCAGCAGCACCCGAGCCTCAACTCTCCGTGGAGCCCGGCGCGTGGGCGTTCACGCTGCCGTGCAGGTTCCTCCACGGGAGGGCGAGCGAGCCGCTCGCCGAACCGCTGCCGACGGCCCCGGACCCGAGAGTCACGAAGAGCAGTCCGGCCAGGAGCAGGCCGAGCGGGTGGCAGTGGCGCCCGGCCAGGATGACGCTCGCGAGCTGGAGAAGTGGGCGCTTCATGACAGAGCGCTCGAATGCAGTCCTGGAGCCAGCCCGGAAGTCCGCGAAATGACGGCCGGTCCAGCCCGCGATGCTGCGCCGCATGCAACGCGGCGGCCCGGATCTGTGTCGCCGGGGGCTTCAGCCCGCCTGCCGCCGTGGACGCTCAAGTACCGCCCCGCCGGAAGAGCAGGGCCGACCTGCCTCACTCTCGGCGGCGCGCGCCGCGGCCCCAGCGCGCCGCGGGCGGCAGCGTGCTCTCGCCGACGTGCCGCTCGAGCCAGTCGAGCACCGGGTCCGCCGCCCGCCAGGCGCTGCGGGCAAAGGCGAGCACCCGCGCCCGGTCGAGCGCCTCCCCCGGCGGCAGGCTGCGCCCCAGCAGCAGCTCCTTCCGTGCCAGCAGCGCGCGGCGAGGGTGCTCGCGGTCGAACCCACGCGGAACGGTGGTGAGGGTCCGCCCGGAGAGCTCGAGACCGTGCCGTTCGGCGCCGGCGCACAGCCGCTGGAGCGCGCGGCCGTACCGCGGGTGATCGACCGCTGCTCGGAACCGCCCGAGCTGGTCGGGCGCCATCTGGTAGTAGCCCGTGCCGAAGTAGACGCCGGTGCGCGAGAGCTGCGCGTACAGACCTGCGACTCTCCCCGGCCGTTCGACGATGAGCCCGTAGCAGGTCGTCTTGTAGGGCCGCTTGTCCGGCGAGAAGCGCACGTCCCGGTTCGGCCGGAACATTCGCACCTCCCCCGGAAAGCTCCGGAGGAGCGTGCTCAGCAGTGCTTCCAGCGCCCCGCGCACGTTCGCGTCGTAGCTCGCCCGGGTCCGCTGGAAGTACTCACGGGAGTTGTCCCGCCCCAGCCCGCGGAACCAGCGGAACGTCGCCGGGGTGAAGCCGGTGAAGAGCAATGGGACGGCGTCGTCCCGCGAACGGGCGATCGTCATTTCGCTGCCTTGTGCTGGCAGCCGGCCCTGGTTTCAACCAGAACCCCTGGGGCCTGCACACCTCCGGAGCTGACATGCGCATCCGTCCCTGGCCCATCCTGCTGGCGCTCGCCGCCCTTCCGGCGCTCGCCGCTCCCATGCCCGACTGGGTGCGGGAGAGCGACGCGGCGGCCCAGCCCATGCTGAGGGTCATCGCCCAGTTCGCCCCCGAGGGTGCCCAGCGCCTCGGGGTGGAGGGGGTGGACGACAAGGTGACGGACCTCGGACCGGGCTTCAACGAGCGCTACCGCGCGGCCCTGGAGACGGCGGCGAAGGACCTCCAGGCGAAGCTACCGGCTACCCGGGACCCGAAGGTCCACGAGGACGTCCAGATCCTGATCGACAACGCCAACCGTCAGATCGAGGCCGGCAAGCTCGAGGACGCGCTGCTCCTTCCCTTCTTCACCCCGGCCCGCACCACGTTCGGCGGAATCCTCGCCCTGCTCGACCCGCGGATTCCCAAGGAGCGCCAGGCTGCGGCGCTGGTCCGCCTGCGCCGCTACACCGGGCTCGAGCCGGGGAGCACGCCGATCACCGAGCTGGCCAGGGCCCGCACTGTCGAGAAGCTCGGCGACAGGAAGCTCCTCGGCCCCTTCCGACCCGAGGTGGACCAGGCGCTCGCGGACAGCAAGCGGCTGGTGGCCGGAATCGGGGAGCTGTTCAAGCGGGCCGGGCTGACCGGGTACGAGCCGGCACTCGCAAAGCTCGGAGAGCAGATGGCCGCCTACGACGCCTGGGTGACCGCCGAGATCATCCCCCGCTGCCGTGCCGAGTCCCGCCTGCCTCCCGAGCTGTACGCGGTCTACCTCCGCAACTTCGGGGTGAACGCCTCGCCTGAGGCCGTGCTCCGCGCCGCGCTGGTCTCGTTCTCCGAAATCCGCAACGAGATGAACGCGCTCGCGCCGCTGATCGCCAAGGCGCACAAGCTTCCGGCCAACAGCGAGTACCGCGCGGTGCTCCGAGCGCTGAAGAAGCAGCAGCTCAAGAACGCCGGCATCCTGCCGCTGTACACCAAGCGGCTGGCTGCGCTGGAGGAGATCACCCGGCGCGAGCGCGTGGTGACCCTTCCCCAGCGGAAAGCCAGAATCCGCCTGGCCTCCGAGGCCGAATCTGCGATGCAGCCCGCACCGCACATGGACGCGCCCCGGCTCATCGGGAACACCGGCGAGTACGGTGAGTTCGTCCTCCCCCTCGCCACGCCCGGGGCCCCGGGCCAGAAGGACCTCCGCACCGACGACTTCACCTTCGACGCGGCGACCTGGACGCTCACCGTGCACGAGGCCCGACCGGGGCACGAGCTGCAGTTCACACGGATGATCGAGAACGGGGTGTCCATCGCCCGGGCCGTCTTTGCCTTCAACAGCGCCAACGTCGAGGGCTGGGCGCTGTACGCCGAGGCGGAGATGAAGCCGTACCTTCCGATCGATGGGCAGCTGGCTTCCCTGCAGCATCGGATGCTACGCGCGGCACGGGCGTTCCTCGACCCCATGCTGAACCTCGGGCAGATCACCCCCGACCAGGCCCGGCGGGTGCTGATGGAGGACGTGGTCCTCTCCGAGGGCATGGCCAAGCAGGAGGTGGACCGGTACACCTTCCGGGCCCCGGGCCAGGCGACGTCCTACTTCGTGGGGTACCAGTCCATGCTCGAGACGCGGCAGCGCGCCGAGCTCGCCCTGGGTGGCCGGCTGGACCGCCAGCGGTTCCACGACTTCATTCTCGCCCAGGGCCTCCTCCCGCCCGACCTGCGGCTCCGGGCGGTGCTGGAGGAGTTCGTTCCTGCGGAGAAGGCGCGCGCCGCGGCAACCGGACCGGGGTCGCAGCGCAAGACCAACTGAGCTTCGCACCGGCGCGCCCACCCAGCAGCTGCCGGCCGGTCACCTCACGCCCCGGCGCCTGACGAGCGGGCACGGCGGCGACCAGCCAGCCGGAGGGCCCCGCGGCTCGTCGCGCTTTCTCCGGAGAGCAGAGGGCTCCATCCGGTAGCCTTCGTCGCCGACCGTGTCGAGCTCGTTCTGGACCTGGATCCAGCCCTTCGCGCGCATCGCGCCGTGGATCGTCCTGTTCTCCGCGGCGGCGGTCTTCCCGCTGCTCTTCTTCGTCACCGCCCCGTACGGGCGACACTTCCGGCCCGGGTGGGGCCCGGCGCTGGGATCCCGGCTCGGGTGGGTGGCGATGGAGTGGCCCTCGGTCGTCCTCTTCGCCGCGGTGTGGATCGCCAACCCCGGGTTCGGCACGCCCATGGTCACGGTGCTGGGGTTGCTCTGGCTGCTCCACTACCTCCAGCGGACCTTCGTCTTCTCCCTGCTGCTCCGCGGCTCGGGAAGGCGTCAGGCGGTGCTCACCGTGCTGCTGGCCAACGTCTTCAACGCACTGAACGCGACCGGCAACGCGGCGGCGCTGGTCGAGCGGTCCTTCGACGGTCCGTTCGTCGCCGGAGCGGTCCTCTTCGTCATGGGACTCCTGCTCAACGTGCACTCCGACCACGTGCTGCGGCGGCTGCGGGGACCGGGCGAGAGCGGGTACAAGGTGCCCTTCGGGGGCGGCTTCTCGTACGTGAGCGCCCCGAACTACCTGGGTGAGATCGTCGAGTGGGTGGGCTTCGCCGTCGCAGCCGGGACGCTCGCGGCCTGGGCGTTCGCCCTCTTCACCCTCGCCAACCTCGCGCCGCGCGCGCTCGCCAACCATCGCTGGTACCGGGAGCGGTTCGCGGACTACCCCCCGCGGCGGCGAGCGCTCATTCCCTTCCTCTGGTGAAGAGGCGGATGCTCCGGCGGCGCATGCTGTCGATCGTCACGGTGCTCGGCCTGACCTATCTCGGGGCCGGCGCGCTCCTGTTCTTCCTCCAGCGGGTGATGCTGTTCCCCGCCCCGCGACAGCCAGCGCCCCTCGTCGGCAAGGGCGAGATTCTCCAGGTCCCGGGAGGAACGCCGATGCTCTGGCGACCCGCGGAGGGGGCCGGCCGGGTCGTGGTGCACTTCCACGGCAATGGCGAGCAGATCGCCTCGACGGCGTGGCTCGGTGAGGAGCTCGCCCGACGGGGCGTCTCCTTCGCGGCGGTGGAGTACCCCGGCTATCCGGGCGCTGCCGGCGTTCCCTCCGAGGAGGGGATCGTGGCCGCCGCCGAGAGGGCGGTCCAGCACCTGACCACCACGATGGGGATCTCCCCGGAGCGCGTGGTGCTGAGCGGGCAGTCGCTCGGGACCGGAGTCGCGGTCGTGCTCGCGTCGAGAGGACGGGGCACGCGGATGGCGCTGCTCTCTCCGTACACCTCCCTGCCCGCGGTCGCGGCACGAGGTGCGCTCCGCCTGTTCCCCGTCCGGCTGTTGATGCACGACCAGTTCGACTCGGCAGCACGCGCCTCCGGGATCCGCCAGCCCGTCCTGGTGCTGCACGGCGATCGCGACGAGGTCGTTCCCTTCGCGCTGGGTCAGGCGCTCGTCGAGCGATTCCCCCGGGCGCGCCTGGTCCGGGTCCAGGGCGCCGGTCACAACGATCTCTGGGAGCACCCATCGACGGAGTCCGAGTACTTCGCCTTCGTCTCGCAGTGAGGGGTCTGCTCGGGCGGCTTGCACCCACCGCGGTCCAGGAGTGTTGATGCGCTCGCCGTGCACGCCTGGCCGACGCCGACGATGAGCATCCGCGCGATCCGGGGACTCCCGCTCCCCGGGCGCGACTTCCTGCAGCTGCGTCGCGACGCGCTCGGCTTCTTCACCCGGATTCACCAGGAGCGCGGCGACCTCGCGCGCTTCCGGGTGCCGGGCCGGCGGCTGGTGCTGCTCGGGCACCCCGACCACATCCGTGACGTGCTCCTGACCCACGCCTCAAAGGTGGAGAAGGGGCCGGCGCTCCGGAGCACCCGCGTCCTGCTGGGAGACGGGCTGCTCACCAGCGAGGGGACGGTTCACCTCGAGCACCGTCGCCGCATCCAGACCGCGTTCCACAGGAGCGAGCTGCTCGGGTACGCGCCCGGCATGGTCCGGCAGGCCCGCGCCTGCTCCGACACGCTCCGGGACGGCGAGGCAATCAATCTGGCGCGGGTGATGATGCAGCTGACCCTAGGCATCGTCGCCGAGGCGCTCTTCGGGGCCGACCTGACGGCAGAGGCCAGGCGCATCGGCGACGCGCTGACCGAGGCGCTCGGAGCATTCCGCAGCCTCTCCTTCCCACTCGGTGGGCTGCTGCTGGCCCTGCCCCTCCCGCGCGCCCGTCGGTTCCGTGCGGCGCGGGCCGAGCTCGAGGCGGCCGTCGACTCGCTCGTCGAACGGCACGGAGCCTCGGGGCGGGACAACCTCCTCGGCAGGCTGCTCGAGGCCCGCGAGGCCGGCCAGCTCGACGACCGGGCAGTGCGGGACGAGGTCATGACGCTGCTCCTCGCCGGCCACGAGACCACGGCGCTCGCCCTCACCTGGGCATTCCACCTGCTGGCCGTGCATCCCGAGCTCGAGCTGGCGCTGCACCGCGAGCTGGACCGCGTTCTCGCGGGGCGACTGCCCGCGGCGGAGGACCTCGAGTCGCTCCCGATCGCCCGTGGCGTCGTCGGCGAGTCGCTCCGTCTCTTTCCGCCAGCCTGGGTCCTCGGGCGCCGCGTCCTCGAGCCCTTACCGCTCACCGGCGGGGCGGTGCTCCCAGCCGGGACCATCGCCGTGGTCTGTCCCTGGGTGCTGCACCGGGATGCGCGGTTCTGGCCGGAGGCGGAGCGGGTCGACCCTGACCGCTGGGCCCCGGAGGCTCGCGCGGCGCGTCACCGCCATGCCTTCATCGGCTTCGGGGCCGGGACGCGCGCCTGCGTTGGCGAGGGCTTCGCCTGGACCGAGGCCGTGCTGGTCCTGGCCACGCTCGCCGCTCGCTGGCGCTTCGTGGGCGCGTGGCGCGAGCCGGTCGTCCCGGAGCCCAGCGTCACCCTTCGGCCCCGCGGCGGGCTCCCGGTGCGGGTCGAGGCGCGGCCGTAACGAGGTGTTTGGCACCTCGGGGGGGCCGTAACGAGGTGTTTGGCACCTCGGGGGGGCACCTCGGGGACGGCACCTGTCTCACCGAGCTTGGTCGCCTGTAATTCGTACAAACACTCGAGCCCTCGCCATGAAGGTCGGCTACTGGACAGCTCTATCGGACCCGGATTCGGTTGCTGACGTGGTACCCAGGACGGGGCAAAACCACCCAGGCCATGCCACGCGTACTCATCATCCAGGACGACCCGGCGGTGCTTGCCTTGATGCGTCACGGGCTGGTCCGAAGGGGGTACGAGGTCGTCTCGGTCCGTTCTGCCCATGAGGCCATGGACCGGCTCAAGACCGAGCGACCCGACCTCGTGGTGTCGGATGTCCAGCTCGAGGACGCCCGCGGCGACCTGCTGCTCGGGGCCGTCGAGGCGCACTTCCCGGACGTGGCATGCCTGCTGGTGACCAGCGGACCCACCTCCCGCTCGTCGTTCGGAGGCATCAGCGTGCTCCGCAAGCCGTGGGACATCGTCCACTTCGTGGAACGGGTCTGCACCGAGCTGGACAAGCGCGCGGCGCGAGCCTCCGTCTCGTGAAATTTTCCGTCGTCCACCTGGCGCGAACCGTCGGGGGCGATGCGGATGACGTCGCAGAACCGATGCTTCCAGCGTCGCTCCGAGGCCACTGCCGCGTGTAGGGCGCTCCGGACGTTACCAGCGGCCGATGGTCCGGAGCAGCGCAGTCCCGTCGCGGGCGGGGGTGGTGCAGGGGCGGGCCTCCGTCCACGCGCACCGGCTCTCCCCGACGGCCGGAGCTCGGTGGAGGACGAAGGCGGAGCGGGTCC
The DNA here is from genome assembly GCA_035646995.1 of Myxococcaceae bacterium. Lineage (GTDB taxonomy): Bacteria > Myxococcota > Myxococcia > Myxococcales > Myxococcaceae > RPRB01. Next base: position 2,668 of record DASROG010000070.1, on the reverse strand, counting down.
CGTACCCCACGGCGTCGGCGTGGACGCAGGTGCCCGCGCGCGGCTCGGGTCCGTGCACCGAGAGCAGCCCGAGCCAGCCCTCGACGTCGAGCACCTCTCCGGAACCGACCTGGTCCTGGACCAGGCGCCGGCGCGCGCCGTCGTCCCCCGCCCCGAGGCTCTGCTCGGTGAGCAGGTGCACACCCGCTGCGAGCCGCTCCTGGCGGAGGGTGCTCCCGTCGCTCCAGGTCAGCCCGGCGAAGCTCCCGTCGGCGTAGGCGAGGTGGAAGCCGTTGTACGCCGCCGGATCGAGCCCGGCGGCCCTGCGGTGGAGGCTCGCCGCATCGGGTGACTCCAGCCCCTCGAGCACCAGGAGCCCACGTGAGCGCCGCGACGGGTCACGCGGTCCGGTCGCGCGGTTGGTGACCCCCACGAAGAGCCCGCCCGCGTTCACCCCCAGCCAGGTGCCTCCGGCCTGGAGGTCGCGTGGCGCGAGCCATCGCCCATCGCTCGAGGGCAGTGGAGGCGCAGCCGGCCGGGCGAGGAACTCGTCGCGGTTGGCGGCGACCTGGAGCACTCCCCCGGGCGGCGGGACGACGAGGACCAGCGTGCACATGGCAGTGTTCCCGACGCTACTTCTTCCCGGTCAGCACGAGGACGAGCTGCCCGTTCTCGTGTGCACCGGCCTGGAGGAACGCCGAGGCATCCGTTCCCAGCTCCACCGTGGTCTGCAGCGGCGGGACGCTCACCGCCACCTGGGGCCGGGGGTGGTCTCCGGGCTGGAGCGTGAGGGTCGCCTTCTTTCCGGGGAGAGCCACGTCCGTCGCCTTGCCGCTGATGAGGCTGACCGTCTGCTCGGAGAGACGACGGTAGGTGCTGAAGCGCAGCCCGGCCTTCTCGAAGTCCTGGCGCATCTTCTCCAGGCCCGGGTCCACGTGGGGGGCGCCGTTCGAGGCGTGCACCACCTGGACGTGCACCTTCACCGGCGCGGCAGCGAGCACGGCCGCCACGCCGAGCGCGACCGCTGCGGGGAGCGCGATCACAGCTCCCCCGAGGTGCGCCTCTCCTGCGGCGGGACCGGTGCCTGTACGCCCGGCTTGTCGGGCGGCAGCGGGGTCGCACGGTGATTGGCGGAGGCGTCCGGCCGCTCCATCAGCCAGATGATCGCGTCGCCGCTCTCGGTCTTGAGCACCACCGGACGCAGCTCGGGCTGGCTGTCCGCGGTGGCCGACTGCACCACCACCCCCTCGGCTGCAGCCGTGGGCGCGACGGGACGGAGAACGAAGAACGCCGCGGCAGCCACCGCGACCAGGCCGCCCACCGGGAGCCACGGACGCCGCCAGGTCTCGAGGAGACGAGCCGCGAAGCCCGGCCGCCGGGACACGCGGGCCATCACCCGGTCTGCCAGGCCCGCGAAGTCCGCCTTTGCCACCTCGGCCGCGGACAGCGTCCGCACCGCCGAGCCCAGACCGCGCATCGACCGCTCGACCTCCCGCAGGCGGGGATCGGCCAGGAGGGCGCGCTCGACCGTCTCGCGCTCGGCGGCGGTGAGCTCGCCGTCCACGTATGCGGAAAGCAGCTGGAGAGTTGCGGGGTTCAGCGACATGACGACCGGCCCTTCCGCCGTCGGACTCAAGCACCCTGGCTCATATTCTGGCGATTCTCCATCAGTCTTCCTCGCCGTCCGCCGGCAGCGGGATGCCCAGCGACTCCGACAGCAACTTCTGCACCTTGGCCCGGGCATGGAAGAGCCGGGACATGACGGTTCCCTTAGGGATTTCGAGGGTTTGCGCCAGCTCCTCGTAACTCAGGCCATCCAGCTCCCGGAGCAGAAGGATGGCGCGATGCTTCTCGGGGATCTGCTCCAGGGCCTCCTGGATCTTCTCTCCGAGCTCCCGCTGCAGGGCCGACTTCTCCGGGTTGCTCCCGAGCTGGGACGAGACCGCCCCCAGGTTGGCCTCGGCGAGGTCGTGGCCGATGCGCTCGTCGAACTCCACCGCGTCGCTGCGCATCGCGCCACGCCGCCGGATCACGTCGATGCAGACGTTCACGGTGATGCGGTAGAGCCAGGTGTAGAACGTCGCATCGGCCTTGAAGCTGTCCAGCGACTTGTGGACCTTCACGAAGGCTTCCTGGACGACGTCCATGGCCTCCTCGCGGTCCTTCACCATGCCGAGCGCGACCGCGTAGACCTTCTTCTGATAGCGCTCGACCAGGGTCCGGAATGCGCGCTCGTCGCCGGAGCGGGCGCGCTGGACCAGGGTGTGGTCGTCGGTGGGCACCGGAGAAGAAGAACCCTAACAGGCCTGGTGATGCGTTTCCGCTCTCACACCCACGCTCGCGGAGCGCGGAGGACCGCCACCAGCTTTGCCTCCTCGCTCCCTGGCTCAGGCTGCACGTCGTAGCCCCAGGCCGCCTCGGGGGGCATCGAGACCAGGATGCTCTCGGTCCGTCCTCGGGTCTGGAGCCCGAAGACCGTGCCCCGGTCGTAGACGAGGTTGAACTCGACGTAGCGCCCCCGCCGGTGCAGCTGCCAGCGCCGCTGCTCGGCCGAGTACGGCAGCTCGCGCCGCCTCTGGACGATGGGGAGGTAGGCGGGGACGAAGACCCGTCCGCAGTCCTGGACGAAGGCGAACTCCTGCTCCAGCGGCCGCCCGGTGTTCTCGAAGAAGATGCCTCCGACGCCCCG
>DASROG010000069.1:0-7260 GCA_035646995.1 Myxococcaceae bacterium | reverse complement strand
CATCACCACCTTCCACCCGGGGATGTGGGTCATCGTCGCGTCGAAGCTGTGCGAATGGTAGATGCTCCCGCGGATGCCCGAGCCCACCGGGGTCCGCACCACCATCGGCACGTTCCAGTCGCCGTTGCTGGCCCAGCAGGTATTTCCCGCCAGCTTGAGCAGGTCGATGGTGTTGTAGATGTAGTCGCAGAACTGGATCTCCGCGACCGGCCGCTGCCCGGCCAGCGCCAGGCCGATCGCGCAGCCGATGATTCCCCGCTCGTCGAGCGGGCTGTTCCAGGCGGTCTTCAGCCCCTGCGTGGCGGTGAAGACACCTCCCAGCGGCGGGCCCACGTCCTCGCCGAAGACGTCGGTCACCCCGAGGTGCTCCTCGGCGTAGTGCAGCGCCAGCCGGATCGCCTGCGCCATGCTGGCCATCAGCGATCCTCCGCGTAGACGTGCTTCCAGATGCTGGACGGCTCGGGCAGGGGCTCGTCGCGAACCTGGCGCGCCTTGGCGGCGATCTCCTCGCTCCAGCGGGCGCGCACCTGATCCATCTCCGCGCGGGTCAGGACCCCATGGGCCTCGAGCTTCTTCTCGAGCTCCACGATGCAGTCCTGCTCCGCGGTGACGAAGTTCGCGCCCGAGGCGCTGGAGTGGCCGTAGAGCCGGGACACGTTCGCCTCGAGCAGGAACGGCCTGCGCTCCTTCCGCACGTACCCCATCGCCTTCTGCAGCTCGAGGTAGCTGGCGATGGCGTCGTTGCCGTCGATGGTACGGGTCTGGATGCCGAAGGCCTTCCCGCGGTCGGCGATGGTCTTGCAGGCCTGCTGGGTGCAGGCGGCGGTGGAGATGCCCCACTGGTTGTGGGTGACGACGATGAGGATGGGCAGCTCGCTTCCGGGGCGGCTGCTCCACACCAGGCAGGTGGCGAAGTCACCCTCGGCGGTGCCCGCGTCCCCTCCGGTGACGATGGTGATTCCCTCCCCGCCGTGGCGCCGCTGGGCCAGCGCGGTTCCCGGGGCCATCGAGTACTGCACCTCGATGGGGCTGGAGATGGGGACGATGTTCCACTCCCGCTTGCTGAAGTGGCTGGCGAAGTTCCTCCCGCCCGAGTACGGGTCGGTGGCGGTGTTCTTCATCTGCCGGAGCGCCCCGATGGGGTCTTCGCCCAGGGCGAGCACCGTCCCGCTCTGGCGGTAATGGCCGTGCAGGTAGTCGAAGTCGAGCCCCTGGCCCTTCTTCATCAGGAGCCCGAGGGCGACGTTGAACGCCTCCTCCCCGGGGCCGCCGATCCAGAAATAGCCGTGACCCTGCCGGTACATCTGGATGAGGCGTTCCTCGAGCACGCGGGCCTCGACCATCAGGTCGTGCATGCGGACGAGGAGCTTGCTGTCCAGCGGCAGGGGTTCCTTGACGAGCGTGGGGCGCCCGCGCCTGGAGGCCGGTTCGGTCATGGCGCCCGCGCCTATAGCACCCCTGGGGCCGGCATATGCTGCCCCGCAGCCCATGACCCCTCCCCTGCTCGAGGCCGTTCGCGCCCGCGTCCGGGACGTCCCGGATTTCCCCAGGCCGGGCATCGTGTTCAAGGACCTGACGCCGGTGCTCGCCGACCCGCTGCTCTTCCACGGGATCGTCTGCGCGCTCGCCGCCCGGGTGGCCACGCTGGACATCACCGAGGTGGTCGGGATCGAGGCCCGCGGGTTCGTGCTCGGGGGGGCCCTGGCTGCCACACTGCGTCGTGGCTTCGTGCCGGTGCGGAAGCCGGGGAAGCTCCCCCGCAAGGCCCACCGGGAGGCGTACGGCCTGGAGTACGGCAACGACGCCCTGGAACTCCACGTGGACGCCCTGGTGCGGAACGCCCGGGTGCTGGTGGTGGACGACCTGCTGGCCACCGGGGGCACGGCGCTGGCCACCGAGAAGCTCATCCGCCGGGCGGGTGGCACCGTGGTGGGGTTCGCGTTCCTGGCCGAGCTCGTCTACCTCGGGGGCGCCGAGCGCCTGGGCTCGGACCGGGTGGTGTCCCTGCTCACGTACGATCGACCCTGAGCGCGGACGCGCCTCTCGTCGAAGGCTCGTCGAAGGGGTCGAAGGTGTTTGACACCGTGGGGCGGACACCGTGGGGTGCGAGCCTGAACGGGGATGGACCCCTCGCCGCGCCCCTTCGAGGTGTCCCCCTTCGAGGTGTCCTTTCCATCCCTTTCGAGGTGTCTGACACCTCGCGGGGCCTTTCGACGCGCCTCTTAAGGGGGGTCTGACACCTCGCGGGGGGGCCCATGACGAGGTGTCCCATGACGAGGTGTCTGACACCTTTCCGCCAGACACCTTTCCGCCAGACACCTTTCCGCCAGATGACCGATCCCTCTTAGGGTGGGCCTCTCGACGCGCCTCTTACGACGTGTCTCTTACGAGGTGTCTCTTACGAGGTGTCTGACACCTCGCGGGGGACACCTCGCGGGGGACACCTTTCCGCCGGACAGCTTTCCGCCGCCTTTCCGCCGACACCTTTCCGGACACCTTTCCGCGGACACCTTTCCGCCCCTTTCCGCCGGGACACCTTTCCGCCGGGAACGGGCCGTTCATCCCCCACGGGGTTTCCGGGGCTCCCGGCTCCGGCAATCGAAGGGGGGGCGGCTCCCGTAAAGTGTTGGACACCTCCCGTCGGCAACTGGTTTGCTTCAACGCGTGGAGTCGTCGTCGACGGCCCGGACGCGCCCCGGAGCCCTGCTGCGCTTTTCCGCCGACCGCCGGACCCTCGGCATCCTCCTCGTCTACGCCGCACTGGTCGTCGCCGCGTGGGTGCTCTTGCCCGACGGGCCGCTCCAGGTCATCGCCATCCCGCTGCTCGGGTACTCGAGCTGGCTCTGCGCCGTGGTGGCCCACAACACCGTCCACGCTCCGGTCTTCCACCGGCGATGGCTCAACTCGGCCTTCCAGGTCTGGGTGAGCCTGTCGTACGGCTTTCCGATCAGCGACTACATCCCCGGCCACAACCTCTCGCACCACCGTTTCCTCCAGGCACGCGAGGACGTGATGCGCACCTCGAAGGTGCGCTTCCGGTGGAACCTGCTGAACCTGGTCTCGTTCCCCTTCGCGGTCACCCCGGGCATCCTCCGCGGCAACGCCCGCTACAAGAAGCTCAAGGGACGCGAGGCTTGGCGACGGCAGCTGCAGCTCGAGGTCGTGGTCGTCTGGGCGGTGAAGATCGGCCTGCTCGCCCTGGACTGGCGGAAGGCACTCTGCCTCGTGGTCCTGCCCCAGCTCCTGGCCAACCTGGGCATCGTCGGCATCAACTACTTCTGGCACGACGGCTGCGACCCGGAGCACCCCGTCAACCACTCGCGCAACTTCACCGGCCGGTTCCTCAACTACGTCGCCCTGAACAACGGCTACCACGGCATGCACCACGAGGAGTCCGGCCTCCACTGGAGCCTGCTGCCCGAGGCCCATACGCGCCGCATCCGTCCCGGCCTGCACCCGGCGCTGGAGCAGCCCTCGCTGCTCGCCTATGCCTGGCGGACGTTCGTGTATCCGGGCCGACGCGAGACGTTCGACGGCAAGCCAGTCTCGTTCCGGGAGAACGACGGCGACCTGGACTGGGTCCTTGCGGAGCGAAGCGACCCTCAGAAAGCCGCGTGAGCCCACCGCCCACCGCCCATCGCGTGAGCGGAAGCGTGGGCGGTGCCTGCTCGCCGACCAGGAGAGATCAGCAACCGCCCACGCTCCGCCACGCCCCACGACCCCCACGCCGCCCTGAGCTGCCTTCCTTGCGAACGGCGGGCCAGCCTCGAAGAGGCGTTCCTGCGAGGGCATACCGGCCTGGCGAGGGACATGAGGGAGCAACATTTTCCGGAGTCCGACTGGAGTTTCGTCCCGGCCGGCGCCATCGTGCCCGCGCCATGGCAGACACCTTCACGGCCCTGGTTGCCGAGCAGGCAGACGGGCGGACGCTGGTCAAGTCCACCTCGCTCGAGGAGGCGGCACTGCCGCCCGGCGAGGTGACCATCGACATCGCCTACAGCTCCCTCAACTACAAGGACGGGCTGGCGCTCAGCGGACGGGGGAAGGTCATCCGCAAGTGGCCGATGGTGCCGGGCATCGACCTCGCGGGCCGGGTGCGCTCGAGCTCGACGTCCCGATTTCGCCCCGACGACCCGGTGCTGGTGACCGGCTACGGGCTTGGCGTCAGCTGGTGGGGCGGCTTCTCGCAGCGCGCGCGGGTGAAGGAATCGATGGTCCTGCCCATCCCCGAGGGGCTCGACGCCCGGAGCGCGATGGCGATCGGGACCGCGGGCTTCACCGCGGCGCTGTGCGTGCTCGCGCTCCGGGACCACGGAACGCTCCGGACCGACCGCGAGCTGGTGGTGACCGGTGCGGCCGGTGGGGTGGGATCGATCGCCGTCGCCCTCCTCGCCGCGCTGGGCAAGAAGGTCGTCGCCTCGACCGGCCGCACCTCCGAGGCGGACTACCTCCGAGAGCTCGGCGCCGCGGACATCATCGGACGCGACGTGCTCTCCCAGAAGGGACCTCCGCTCGCCTCGGAGCGCTGGGGCGGGGGCGTGGACACGGTAGGAGGACAGACGCTGGTCACCCTCTGCAGCCAGGTCGCGTACCGGGGCGCCGTCGCCGCGTGCGGGCTCGCCAGCGGCTCGGACTTTCCGGGAACGGTGTTCCCCTTCATCCTCCGGAACGTGGCCCTGCTCGGATGCGATTCCGACATGACGCCCATGGAGGAGCGCACGCGCGCCTGGAAGCTCCTGGTGGAGCACCTGGGCAAGCTGCACCTCGACGCCGTGACGGAGGAGGTCCCGATGTCCCGTCTGGTCGAGTACGCCCCGCGCATCGTCGACGGACAGGTGCGCGGGCGGGTGGTCGTGAACGTGAATGCCTGAGCACGCGGTCCTCTTCACCCGCCGGTTGCCGGAAGCGGTCGAGCGCCGCGCGGCACGCGACTACCGGCTGATCGCCAATCCCGAGGACCGGCCGCTGTCCGCCGACGAGCTGATCTCCCGATGCGACGAGGTGGACGCGGTGGTGTGCACCGTGGCCGACAAGATGAACGGCGGCATCTTCCTCCGCCTCCCGGCACGGGTGCGCATCGTCGCCAGCTTCGGGGTGGGCACGGACCACCTCGACCTCGCGGCGGCGAGGTCCCGTGGCGTGGTGGTGACCAACACCCCCGAGGTGCTGACCGACGCCACCGCGGAGATCGCGCTGCTCCTGCTGCTCGGGGCGGCCCGGCGTGCGTACGAGGGCCAGGAGATGCTCCGCGCGGGTCGATGGACCGGCTGGACGCCAACGCAGCTCATGGGCCGCCAGCTGAGCGGCAAGCGCCTCGGCGTCGTGGGCATGGGCCGCATCGGCCAGGCGATGGCCCGGCGCGCGCGCGGATTCGGGGTGGAGATCCACTACACCGACCAGCGTCAGCTCCCGCCCGAGAAGGAGGAGGGCGCCATCTTCCACGCCAGCGTCGAGGAGCTGCTGCCGCTCTCCGAGCTCCTCTCGCTCCACGCGCCGTCGACTCCCGAGACACGGCACCTCCTCGACGCGCGCCGCCTGGCGCTGCTGCCCCACGGGGCGATCGTGGTGAACTCGGCTCGCGGCGATCTGGTGGACGACGAGGCGCTCATCGCCGCGCTGCGCTCCGGCCAGGTGGGAGCAGCCGGACTCGACGTGTACCAGGGCGAGCCGGCGATCCACCCCGGCTACCGCACCCTGCAGAATGCCTTCCTCTTGCCACACCTGGGCAGCGCCACCATCGAGACCCGCGAGGCGATGGGCTTCCGCGCGCTGGACAACGTGGACGCGGTGCTCTCCGGCCGTCCCGCCCCGGATCGGGTGGCCTGACCGGACGCCGGACATTACCTGCCGGCGCCGTGACCCACCTCCTCGAACCGATCACGCTGCGCTCCGTCACCCTGCCCAACCGGATCGGCGTCTCGCCCATGTGCGAGTACAGCTCGGAGGATGGCTTCGCCAACGACTGGCACCTGGTGCATCTCGGCTCCCGCGCGGTCGGCGGTGCCGGACTGGTGCTCACCGAGGCCGCCGCCGTCGAGGATCGCGGGCGCATCTCGGCCCGGGACCTCGGGCTGTGGAAGGACGCGCAGGTGGAGTCCCTCTCGCGAATCGTTCGCTTCCTCGAGACCCACGGCGCGGTGGCGGGCATCCAGCTGGCCCACGCCGGGCGGAAGGCGAGCACCGCGGTTCCATGGGAGAGCGGCGCGGGCGTGCCCCCCGCGGCCGGTGGCTGGGAGCCCATCGCCCCGAGCGCGATTCCCTTCTCCGAGCGCACGCTGACCCCGCGAGCGATGACGCTCGATGACGTGGACGAGGTCGTCCGCGCCTTCGCCGCGGCGACGCGTCGCTCGATGGCCGCCGGCTTCCGGGTGATCGAGCTGCACTTCGCCCACGGCTACCTGGTGCACGAGTTCCTGTCCCCGCTCTCCAACCGGCGCCAGGACGCGTACGGCGGCGGATTCGAGCAGCGCATCCGGGTGGCGCTGGAGATCACCCGTGCGGTGCGGACCGAGTGGCCCGACCGGCTCCCGCTCCTGGTCCGGCTGTCGTGCACCGACTGGGTCGAGGGCGGCTGGACCCCGGACGAGAGCGTGGAGCTGGCGCGACGCCTCGCAGCCGAGGGGGTGGACCTGGTGGACTGCAGCTCGGGCGGGCTCGTCCCCTACGCGCGGATCGACGCGGTGCCGGGGTATCAGGTTCCGTTCGCGCGCCGGATCCGCGCCGGGGCCAAGGTCCCCACCGCGGCGGTGGGGCTCATCAGCACGCCGGCGCAGGCCGATGGGATCGTGCGCGAGGGCGACGCGGACCTGGTCCTGCTGGCCCGGGCGATGCTCCGCGACCCCTACTGGCCGATCCACGCGGCGGAGCAGCTCGGCCACCCCGAGGCACGGCGCATTCCGCTGCAGTACCTCCGGGCGTTCTAGGCTCGGCAGCTTCCGAACCGCGCCGCCCTCCGGGACGGGCGCCCGGGCCGTCGCTCCGAGCGCCTGCTCGCCCCGTCACGAGCGGGGCGCTGGAAGAAGGTCGGTTTCCCCAGGGTTTCCCGTCCGCGTTCGAGGAAGGGACTGGACGCCGGCCGGCGCTTGGAGCATCCAGGTCGGCGGATGGCGCGGAGGGCCGGCACCGCGCTCGCTCCGGGAGAGGGCCCGGTGAGGTGCAGCACCCGAGGAGCGAACATGAGGCCGGCATCCCTGGTGCTCTGTCTCCTGGCCGCACCCGTCGCGGCGCAGGAGAACGCGTCGCCGGCTCCGCCCTCCGCTA
>DASROG010000068.1:0-4765 GCA_035646995.1 Myxococcaceae bacterium | reverse complement strand
GGCGTGGCCGGCGCCGCAATCGTGCTCCTCGCCCTGGTGGTGGCGTGGCGGGCGAAGGAACCGGATCCGGGCCTCACCACCGAGCTGGCCCTGGTGCTCGCCTTCGGGCTGGGCGTCCTGTCCCAGCGCGCCCCGGCGCTGGCCTTCGGCGCCGCGCTCGCCACCTCCGCGCTGCTCGCGCTCCGGGCACGCCTGCACGGGCTCGCCCGCAAGCTCTTCAGCGATCGGGAGCTGCAGAACGCGCTGGTGCTGGGCGTCTCGGCGGTCCTCGTCCTGCCGCTCCTGCCCGATCGCCCGGTGGATCCCTTCGGCGCCGTCAGCCCCTTCGACGTCTGGAAGCTGGTGGTGGTGGTGATGGGGGTGGGCGCCCTCGGCGCGCTCGCCCAGCGCGTCGTGCGTCCGCGGGTGGGACTGACCGTCGCAGGACTCGCCTCAGGATTCGTGTCCAGCGCCGCGACCATCGCCAGCATGGGCCGGCTGGCCTCGACGGACGGCAAGGTCCTTCCCGCCGCGGTGTCCGGAGCGACCGCCTCGTCGGTCGCCACCTACGTCCAGCTCGCGTTGCTCCTCGCCGCCAGCGGACCGGTGCTGCTCGGGAAGCTCGCGGTTCCACTGCTCGCCGGCGGCATCGCCGCCCTGGCGGTGGCAGCGCTCTTCGCCCGCCGGGCAGCGAAGACGGAAGCACCTGCGGTCCGCTCGGGGGCCGCGTTTCGCCTCCTCGACGCGGTGACCTTCGCGGTCGCCGTCACCCTCATCGGCGTCGTGGCGGCGGCGGTGCAGAAGCGGTTCGGCAGCGCCGGGTTTCTGGTCACCGCCGCGGTCAGCGGGTTCGCCGATGCCCACGCGTTCGCCGGTTCCGCCGGCGCGCTCGCTGCCCGCTCGGCCGTGCCGGTGCAGGACGCCGGGCTCGCCGTGCTCCTCGCGGTCAGCACCAACGCGGTGACCAAGCTGGTGCTCGCGGCGACGTCAGGTCCACCTCCCTACCTGGTCCGGGTGCTCGCCGGGCAGGTGGCGGTGCTTGCCGCGACCTGGGGCGGCTGGCTGCTCGGGGCCCGCTGAGCACGCTTGCAGATGAATACGGAGGCCGATATATTTTCTCCTGAAATCCATGACCCGGCGTGCTCCAGCCTCCCTCCGCGCCCCCGACCCGCCGGTGGTGCTCTCGCGCGCGCTGCTGCGGGCCACCGCCACCCTGGGCATCAACGGGCAGACGATGGCCCAGGTGGTCGGAGTGAGTGGCGCCTCGTGGTCACGCCTCGCCGCCGGACAGCGCATGGTGGACCCGGCCAGCAAGGAGGGTGAGCTGGCGCTGCTCTTCCTCCGGCTCTACCGGAGCCTCGACGCGCTGGTGGGCGGAGACGCCGAGAAGGCTCGGGCCTGGCTCCGCGCTCCGAACGTCCACCTGTCAGCCGTGCCCCTAGAGTGCATCCAGAGCGTGGCGGGGCTGGTACGTGTCGACGAGTATCTGGATGCAGTGCGGGGCAAGACGTAACCTCCGCCCCTACGAGGGTCAGGTCTGGCGGGTGGTGGAGGCGCAGCACCGCAACGCCACCCGGCGCCTGGTGGACTCGGATGCCGAGCAGGAGCTCCTCGAGTCCCTCATCGACCGAGTGAAGCCTCCGGCGCCCGCCGGGCCCGAGTTCGAGGGGCTGCACTACCTGCTGCTCACCCCGTTTCGACACCCGCCGCTGACCCACGGGTCCCGCTTCGGGACGCGGGCCGAGCGATCGCTCTTCTACGCCAGCGAGGCGCTGGAGACGGCCATGGCAGAGACGGCGTACTACCGGCTGGTGTTCCTCGAAGGAACGGAGGCCGCGCTCTCGCCGGTGACCGTGGAGCTCAGCGCCTTCCGTGCCGACGTCCGGACCAGGGCGGCGGTGGACCTCACCCGCCCTCCGTTCGACGCCCACCACCGGCTGCTGGCGTCGCGCACCCGCTACGAGGCCACCCAGCGGCTCGGCGCCGAGATGCGCGCCGACGGAGTCGAGCTGGTGCGCTACCTCAGCGCGCGCGACGCGGCGGGAGCGCCCAACGTGGCGCTCTTCACTCCTCGGGCCCTGGCTCGCAAGGCGCCGCGCACGCAGTTCGAGACCTGGCGCTGCGTGGCCACCCGCGAGCGAGTGGAGATGCAGAAGCTGGACTGGTTCGAGCGAGACCGGCTGGTCTTCCCCCGCAGCCAGTTCGAGGTGGGCGGGGCGCTTCCGGCCCCCGCGATCTGAAGATCACCCGGCGCGTGGGGCCCCGTGCGGCGGGCGGCTCCGGGAAACCGCGCTACGCCTGTGCCGTGGGGTGCCCGGCGGGAATGACCGATTCTGCACGTGGAACGAGGCACCACGTGCAGAAACGGTCGGCCAGGTCGGTGCGGCCGCCCGGGCGAGCGGCTCCGGGAAACCGCGCTGCGCCGGTGCCGTGGGGCGCCCGGCGCGGTCGGCCAGGTCGGTGAGGCCGCCCGGCCGAGCGCTTCGGGAACCAATCGCGACGGCGCTGGTCTCGACGGGGCGCTCAGACGAGCGCCGCGGTGACCACCTTGCCCTGGGTGATGTTGTCCTCGAGCGCCTGCGCGGGGACGCCGAGGGCCGCCCCGAGGGTCTTCCCCACCGCGCCGAGGGTGTCGCCGAAGGCGATGTCCGCGCTCGACGCCTGGTCCTTCGGCACGCCCTGCCCGGTGGCGGAGTTCAGGGCCATGGCCTTGAAGTCGTTCCCGTTGGCCTCCAGCCCCCCGATGACCCCGGCCTTCACGCCCTTCCCGATCAGGAGCGTACAGTGGTGGTTGGCCAGGTGGTCGCGCCCCGCGCTCTCGGTGCCGGTGCCCTTCAAGGACAGTGTGCGGCCGAACACGTTCATCGCGGCGAAGGTCACGCGGTCGCGGAGCCCCAGCTCGTCCAGCTTGGCGAACAGGAGGTTGATGGACTTGACCGCGGTGATGGTCCGCCGCGCCTCGTTCACCAGCGCCGCGTCGGTGTGGTTGTCGCCACCGAAATCGAGGCGGATGGACACCACCGGCGAGACCTTCATGGCGATGAGCGTGACCGCGGCGACGATCTGGTTGTCTTGGCCGTCGTTGGCGATGCCGCTGAGGTTGTCCAGCAGGCTCTGGGAGATGCCGCGGGCCTCGACCTGCGACTGTGCCATCCGATCCAGGAACTGCTTCTCGGCGGTGGTGCCGCTCGACTTCAGGAAGGCGTTGAGCCGGTCGAGGTCCGCGTCGCGGAGCGCCTGGAGGTTGGTCAGCGGGCCGGCGGGGTTCGCCAGCGCGGCCCGGAGCCCGGTGGGCGTGAGTCGCGGGAGCGAGCGTCCCTCGTACTGCAAGGTCTCGCTGCCGATCGCGACCGGCTCCTTCTGGATGGTGCCGAGGGTGGGAGCCAGCGACTTGGCGCAGAGCGAGACCAGCATCTCCTGGCGCTTCACCGCACCCATCAGCTTCAGGACCTTCCCCTCGTTGGTGTGATTGTTGGTGAGGGTGGTGTGGTGGAAGAAGCAGGTCCGAGCCAGCGCCCCCGCCTCGAGCGTGGTCCACGGCTTCGCCGCCTGGTAGCTCCTGCCGCCCACGGTCATCCCGGTGGGGGCCATGTCCATCGCAGCGTCGCCCGGCACCGCCGGCGGATGGGCCACCTTGTTGGTCGCGCTGTACGCGTCCGGATAGGTCCCGGGGACGTTGCACCCCATGGGGTCGCCCGCCCCCGAGGTGGAGAGGATCAGGAACTGGGCCGGGCCGGCGCTGGCCGCGGCCGCCACCGCCTCCCGGGGGTTCAGGAGGAAGGAGACCGGCAGGCCGGTGGCCAGCGAGCGCAGGCCGATCCACCCTGCGCCGAACAGCGTCCCCAGAAGCGCCTCGCGTCGGCTGAGCTCCATGGCGCTCCCCCTAGAGACCCACGCTCACCGCGGTGGGCGAGCTGCAGGCCAGGACGAAGGTGGACTTGAGCGCATCGCGCGCGGTGGCTCCCTCCTTCACCGCCGCCGCGTAGTGCTCGTTGAGGATGGTGGTTGCGCCCGACTGCCGGGCGTCACCATCGACCAGCGCCATGACCGTGCGGACCATGTCGTCCACCGCCGCGGCGGGGGTCTTGCTGGAGAACCGCGGGGTGGTGCCCACGTCCACCACCTGGTCGGCGAGCGTGCGGCACAGGTTCTCGGTGATCGACCGGAAGAAGAGGCTGGTGTCCGCGGTCAGCACGGGGGATTCGGCTCCCCGGCTGTACGCGTCCGCGGGCAGGGTGTTGGAGAGGCTCCGCGCGGTGCCGTTCACCTGACACGGATTCTGGAGGCCCAGCCGGCTGGCGAGCGCCGCGCAGAGGTGGTCCCCCCGCGCGATGGAGACGACGTAGCCGCGGTCGGCGAAGGTCTTGGTCGCCGCGGTCCCGGTCACCAGGGGCGAGGAGAGCATCTCGCGGGCCAGCACGCGGAAGTCGTGGCCCGAGTCCCGGAAGGCCTTCGCCACGCGGAGGAATTCGGGATCGTCCTCGCTGCACGGCGCCGAATCCGCCCAGGTGCACAGCTTCTGCGCCCAGGCGGTGGCGAAGCGGGGATGGGTCGCCAGCTGGTCCGCGAGATCGAGCGCCCCTCCGCCTGTCCCCGTGGCGGTCACTCCGTCGAAGGCGAACTCGCCGTTCTGGGCGATGACCCCGGCGTCGGTCTGTCGTCCGTACTGGATGGTGAACGACTGCCGGAAGAACTGCCGCATCGGGTCCAGCGTGCGGTGGCAGGCGTAGCAGGCGGGATCGGAGGCGTGCTCCTCGTCCAGCCCGTTCTCGCTGATGGGCACGGT
>DASROG010000067.1:0-3129 GCA_035646995.1 Myxococcaceae bacterium | reverse complement strand
CATGATCGACGGACGAACCCGGCAGGCAACGTGTGTTCGGGTTTACGGCCGGACCGCGTCAACGCGCGGGGCGTGGGCTCAGGCCGGACGGCGCTCGAGGCGCGGGGCGAGGAAGGCCAGGGAGCGGTCGAGGCGGTAGGTCGTGCCCATGTGCCCGTCCTCGTACTCCTCGTGGACCACCTTCGGCCGGCCCCCGGTGACGAGGCGGGCCAGCATCCGCGCGCCCCAGTTCAGCCCGAACTCGTCGCGCGTCCCGCAATCGATGAAGATGCTCTCCAGCGAGCGGTAGGGATCCGGATCGGCTTCCACGAATCTGACCGGGTCCTCCGCCAGCCAGCTCGCCCAGACCGCCTCGTCGATCCGCGCAGTGCGAAGATCGAACGGCTGCGCCACCCCGAGCGGCTGCGCCACGTCCGGCGAGTAGGCGGAGGCCATCGCCAGCAGGTTGATCACCGCGTGATCGTCCCCGCCCATCTTCGTCTCGCGGACCCGTCGCTCGAACCCCTCCCACCAGGCCTGCACCCCTCCGGACCGCACGAGCGCGGAGGCGGCCTTCGGGAACTCGGGCAGGTAGCAGTACTCGAAGTAGGAGTCGGCCGAGTGCGAGGCGATGTGTCCGAACACCCCGGGGAAGCGCCGCACCAGCTGCCATGAGCCGTAGCCGCCGGAGCTGCGGCCCCCCACCGCCCTGGACGCCGGCGAGCGGAGCGTGGCGTAGGTCCGGTCGACGTGTCCGAGCACGTCGTGGACCAGCATCTGCCCGTAGGCCCCGTTCCCCGGCGAGTCGATCCACTGGCTCCCGCCGAGCGCGGTGAACCCGTCGGGAAACACGGTGATGAACGGCGGGGCGCCCGAGGCGAACAGCGCGTCGAGCCGGTCGAGGATTCCCGGGCCGAACGGCACGGTGTTGAACCAGGCCTGCGCCGAGCCCATGAAGGCGTGGAGCAGCACGACCACCGGGTAGCGAGGGCCACCGGGGTCGTAGCCCTCGGGGAGGTAAACCGGGCAGGGCCGCTGCACCGGGTCGCCGCGGGGGTTGTCGGCGAGCGCAGCGCAGTGGACGGTCTGGATGTCGAGGCGACCGCGAGGCACGGTGGGTCAGGCTGGTTGAATGGCGGAGACCGAGTGGGTTGGTCGGATGATTGCGCCGCAATCGCCGATGAGGTCAAGGAGCGAGAGGGACTGGGGTGCGGGTCCCGTGACCAGCGGCGAGGGCAAGCAAGGGCCGGGCAACCCACCCGGTTTCCGCCATCTAGGCCCCCGGCTTCGGGAAGCGGGCCATCACTTCCTGGAGGTCGGTCCAGGCCGCCTTCTTCTCCGCCGGGGTGCGGAGCAGGTAGGCGGGGTGAAAGGTGGGCATCAGCGGAACCCCGACGTACTCCCGCCACTGCCCCCGCAGCCGGGTGATGGGCGTGTCGGTCCGGAGCAGGGTCTGCGCGGCGAACTTCCCCAGGGTGACGATCACCGAGGGACGGATGGCGCTCAGCTGGGCCTCGAGGAAGGGCTGGCAGGCCGCGATCTCGTCCGGCTCGGGGTTGCGGTTGCCGGGCGGGCGGCACTTCACCACGTTGCAGATGTAGACCTCGTCGCGGGTGTAGCCCATCGCGGCGATCATCTTCGTCAGCAGTTGCCCGGCGGCGCCGACGAAGGGGATGCCCTGGTTGTCCTCCTCGGCGCCGGGCCCCTCGCCCACGAACACCAGGCGGGCCCTCGGGTTCCCCACCCCGAAGACCAGGTTCTTCCTTCCCGAGCAAAGCTTGCAGCGCCTGCAGTCTCCGAGGGCGCGGCGGACCTCGTCGAGGCGCGGCTCTTCCGTGCTCGCCACGAGCGCCGGCTCGGGTGCGGTGACCGGGGGGCGGACCGGGGCGAGAGGCCGGGCCGTCGCTGGCCGCCCGGTCGAAGCCTCGGCGGCAACCTCGACCCGCACGGGAGGCGTCCCCGGGGGCGGCTCGGGATGGACGTGCCCACGACTCGCCTCGGCCGAGACCTCCGCGTACTCGAGGACGACCGGGGGTGTGCTGGAGCCCTCGACGGTGACCTCGACGGACATCGCCGCGGCGACCGCGCCGAGCGCCCCGTCCATCGAGGCGTGGAGCTCCTCCCCGGCCACGTCTCGATGCCAGCCCAGGTACCGGCGCACGTCCGCCAGCACCTCGGCCAGCGCGTCCGCTGCGGGAAGCGCTCCGTCCGCCACGTTGGATCTCCCTCCACTTCCGGCGGCGCTGCCGGAGAGGCCGACACTCGCATCTCGATCCGACGGGCCCCCATCCAGGGCTGGTCACCTGAGCTCCATCCCCGCCGCCGGGGTCAGGGTTGCTCCGGGGTACCAGCCGGGATCGGACGCGAGTCGCCTCTGCGGGGTCAGGGAGCCAGCGCGACCGCCGCAGAGCGCAGCGCGACAATCCGATCCCAGAGGCCGGCGGCGACGGCGTCCTTCGTGCCCGCCAGCTCGAGCCGTCCACCGGCACGGTCGACGATCACCACCGCGTTGGTGTCGGTGCCGAACCCGGCATCGCTCCGCGAGACGTCGTTCGCCACGATGAGGTCCAGCCCCTTCCGGAGCAGCTTCGCCGTGGCGTTCTCCACCACGTTCTCGGTCTCCGCAGCGAAGCCGACGATCAGCGGCCGGCGCTGGAGCACCCGGGCCCGCTCGGCGGCGAGCGCGAGCACGTCCGGCGTCCGGAGCAACGCCATCGGAGCATCGGCGGCGGGGTCGTCCTTCTTCACCTTCTGCTCGGCCCGGTGCGCGGGCCGGAAGTCGCTCACCGCCGCCGTCGCCACCAGCACGTCGATGTGCTCGAGCCGGGGCAGGACCGCGTCGCGCATGTCCTCGGCGCTCACCACGTCGACCACCTCCAGCCCGGAGCGGTCCACCGCCCCCACCGGGCCGAGCACCACCGTCACCTGCGCTCCGTGCGCCCGCGCCGCTCGCGCGATGGCGAGCCCCATCTTCCCGGAGCTCGGATTGCTGATGAAGCGCACCGGATCCAGGAACTCGCGGGTCGGCCCCGCGGTGACCAGCACCCGCATTCCCGCCAGGGGACCCTCCCCGAGCAGCTCGGCCGCCGCGTCCGCGATCTGCTCCGGCTCGCTCAGCCGCCCCGACCCCACCTCGCCACAGGCCAGGAG
>DASROG010000066.1:0-3096 GCA_035646995.1 Myxococcaceae bacterium | reverse complement strand
TGACTCCACCACCGGTGAATGGGAGCCGACCGGTGGCCAGGCGGTAGGCGATGACGCCCAGCGCGTACAGGTCGGCGCGACCGTCCAGCGCCTCCGCGGCTCCCTGCTCGGGCGCCATGTACTCCGGGGTGCCGACGATCCATCCGGCGTGGGTCTGACCCTCCTGCATCTCGCCGCCGAAGAGCTTGGCGATGCCGAAGTCGAGGATCTTCACGAACGGTGGGCCGTCGCGCCGGCAGAGGAAGATGTTCTCTGGCTTGAGATCTCGATGCACCACTCCCCGGGCGTGCGCGGCCTGGAGCGCCTGGCAGACCTGGATGAGGATGGGCAGGGCGCGCTCGGGCGCCATGGGGCCCGGGGGCGCGGCGGAGAGCGGCTCGCCCTCCAGGTACTCCATGATCAGGTAGTACCGCCGCGGCGGCACCACGCTCATGTCGAAGATGTTGACGATGTTCGGATGGCCGATGAGGTTGACTGCCCGCGCCTCGGCGTAGAAGCGCTGCACCAGCGAGGCGTCGGAGGCGAGGTGCTCGTGGAGCACCTTCACCGCGACCTTGCTGCCGATGAGGGTCTGTTCCCCGAGGTAGACCGAGCCCATCCCGCCGTGGCCGATCCGCCGCACGAGGCGGAAGCTGCCTACCGTGGTGCCCAGGAGTGGATCGGGCGCGCTGGTCGCGGGGGTCGAGGACATCGCGGGAGGGCGGAAAATGTCCCACGGCACGATGACAGGTGCAAAGCGAGGCGGGGCCGGACCTCGCGGTGCGAGACGGCTGGGGCGCCGTCGCCCCGCCGCCGAGTGCGGGGTGATGCCTCTCCCCCGCACCAGGGGGACGCCCGAGGAAGCGCGCAGCCGCGCGCCCGTGGTTCAGGCGCCGCCTGTCCGCCGCCGGCGGATCTCCGCCAGGAACTCGTCGGGACCGCGCGTGTTCAGCACGTCCGAGGTCCGGGCGCCGCCCTTGCGCGCGGTGTGAATGGCAAACGCCACGTTGTGGAGGGCGAGCGTGCTGTGCGCATCCGCCGAGACGACCAGGCGCGCACCGGCGCGGAGCGCCAGCCGGACGTGCTCCGCCGAGAGGTCCATCCGGTCCGGGTTCCCGTTCACCTCCAGCAGAACGCCCCGCTTCGCGGCGCGCTCGACCACCGCCGGCATGTCGAGGGGCGACGGGTCGCGCCTCTGGAGCAGCCGCCCGGTGGGATGTCCGAGCACGTCGGTGCAGGGGTGGTCCAGGGCCTTCAGGACCCGGGCAGTCATGGCGGCCTGGTCCTGTCCGTGGCGGACGTGCACCGAGGCGATGACCACGTCCAGCTCGGCGAGGAGGCGGTCCGAGAGGTCGAGCGCCCCGTCCTCGAGGATGTCCACCTCCAGACCCTTGAAGAGGCGCAGCTCGGGGACGGCCTCCTGGACCCGGGCGATCTCCTCCCACTGGGAGCGGACCCGCGTCTCGTCCAGTCCACCGGCGTAGGCCGCCGCGGCGCTGTGGTCGGTGACGGTGAGGTACCTGAGCCCCATCGCGGCTGCGGCCCGGGCCATGGCCTCGAGGCTCGACCTGCCGTCGCTCCAGGTGGAGTGGCTGTGCACCACGCCCTGCACGGCGGAGGCCTGGAGGAGGTCCGCGGGCAGCGTGCCGCCGAGCGCCGCCTCGAACTCGCCCACGTCCTCGCGGAGCTCGGGCGGCACGTAAGACATCCCCAGGAGCGCGTACAGCGCCTCCTCGGTGGGCACGGGCAGCTTCTCCTCGGCGCGGAACACGCCCCACTCGCTGATGGTGAGCCCGAGGTCGCGGGCCCGGCCACGGAGACGGACGTGGTGCGCCTTGGATCCGGTGAAGTGATGGAGGGCGGTGGCGTAGTTCTCGTCCGGGAGCACGCGCAGGTCGACCTGGAGGCCGTCCTCCATCCGGACCGAGCACTTGCTGTCTCCCTGACCGAGGACCTCGCGGACGCCGGACTGCCGGGCGAGGACTGCGAGCACCGGGCTGGCCTCGGGCGCGGACGCCACGAGGTCCACGTCGGAGACGAGCTCGCACCAGCGCCGGACGCTGCCCGCGACCTCGACCCGGACGACGCCCGGAGCGGCCCGGAGCTCGGAGAGGAGCGAGTGGGCGACGGGGAGGACGTCCCCCAGCCGCCGCCGGGCATGGGCGGAGCGGTACTGCTCGATGCCGGCGAGGATCTTCTGCTCGCTCCGCTCGCCGAACCCCTTGAGGCCACGGACCCGCTGGTCGCGGCAGGCCTGCTCGAGCTCCTCGATGCTCCCGATGCCCAGCGCCTTGTGCAGGGTGGCGGCCTTCTTGGCTCCCAGGTCGGGGAGGCGGAGCAGCGCGAGGATGCCCGGCGGGAACTCGGCGCGGAGCTGCTCGAGGAGCCGGAGGCTGCCGGTCCGGTGGAGCTCGGTGATCTTCTCCGCCAGCGCCGGGCCGATGTTGGGCAGTTCGGTGAGGCGGCCCTCGCGCACCAGGGCGTCCAGATCGCCGCTGAAGCCGGCCATCCGCTCGGCGCCGAGGTCGTAGGCGCGTGACTTGTAGAAATCGTCGCCCTTCAGCTGGAGGAACTGCGACACCTCGCGCAGTGCCCGGGCGATGCTCAGGGAATCCATGTGTCCGGAGAGTCTCTTGTTAATGTCTCCGGCCGACAGATGCGAATCGAGCTTGGAGCGGCGGACCTGGAAGAAGGGGAGCTGCGGGGATACGACCTGGGAAAGCGTGCGGTCTGCGTCGCGCGGGTGAACGGTCGGTACAAGGCCCTGGACGACTGGTGCAACCATGCGGGATGCCTGCTCTCCGGCGGCCGGGTGGAGGGCAACCTGGTCGTCTGCCCCTGCCACGAGGTGGGTTTCGACCTCGACACCGGGGCCAACGCCACCTCGCCGGGCGTGTGCGACGACCAGCCCAAGGCCCAGGTGAGCGTGGAGGCGGGAAGGCTGATGCTCGAGGTGGAGGAGGAGGGCCCCTGATGGGTCACGGTCACGACCACAAGCATGGCCACGGGCACCACGGCGGGCACTCCCACGGGCAGGGGACCCTGGGGCATGGCCCGAGCCCGGCCCGGGAGCACCGGAGCGACGCGCCGACGCACGTCTCCTGCTTCGTCCTGACC
>DASROG010000065.1:0-4041 GCA_035646995.1 Myxococcaceae bacterium | reverse complement strand
GCCCGGGTCCACCCCGGCCACCACCACGCCGTGGCTCTTGTCCCAGCCCAGCCGGTCCGCGATCCGCGGCGTCAGCCCCTGCACGTCGACGCCCACCCACGCCGGGCGCACCTTCCCGAACTGGGTCAGCTCGGTGACGATGCGCTTCACCTTGTCCGCCGGGATGGCGAAGCCGATCCCCTGGGCGCTGGCGAAGATGGCGGTGTTGATGCCGACGATCTCGCCGTCCACGTTCAGCAGCGGCCCGCCCGAGTTGCCGGGGTTGATGGCGGCGTCCGTCTGGATGAAGTCGTTGTAGGTGCGGTTGTTGGCCTTGAAGCTGCGGTTCACCGCCGAGACGACGCCCGCGGTCACCGTCTTGGAGAGCCCGAACGGGCTGCCGATGGCCACCACCGTCTCGCCGATCATCAGATCGCTCGACGTTCCGAGCTTCGCCGCCGGGAGCGCCGTCTTCGACTGGACCCGGAGCACCGCCAGGTCGTTCTGGGCGTCCGCACCCACCACCTCGGCATCGAGCTGCCGCCCGTCCGCGAGCAGGACGTGCACCGCCGAGGCCCCGCGGATGACGTGATCGTTGGTGACGATGGTCCCCGAGGGGTCGATGATCACCCCCGAGCCCAGCGACTGCACCGTCTGCCGCTGCGGGCGGCGGCCGTCGCCGAAGAAGAGCTCCTCCAGGGGCGAGCCGCGCATCCTGCGGTCCACGACCTGCTCGGTGCCGATGAACACCACCGCCGGACCGACCTTCTGGACCACGTCCACCACCGGAGAGCGTCGCCGGGCCACGTCCGCCCGGGCCGCCGGGAGCACGAGCAGCCCGAGCGCCACGACCGAGAGAGGCCGCATCAGCGTCCTTCACCTCCGCGCTGGGACCGCAGCGCCCAGCCGATCATCTTGTAGAGCAGCCGCGCCCCCACGTTCCCGTCCCACTCGTCGCCCTCGGGCCCGGGCGCCACCTCGTCCAGGTCCATCCCGATGATCCTCCGGCCCGAGCGCACCACGCCGGCGACGAGCGCGGTGGCCTCGGAGAACGACAGGCCGCCGGGCACCGGCGTCCCGGTGTGCGGGCAGAGCGTGGGATCCAGCCCGTCGATGTCGAAGGAGAGGTAGACCTGCTCCGGGAGCGCCTGGACCATGCGGTCCACCTGCCGGGCCCACGGCTCGCCGTCGAACGCTCGCCGCTTCAGCTCCGGGTCGGTGTGGATGACCACCCGACCGCCCGAGGACTCGACCAGACGGAGCTCGGCCTCGGAGATGTCGCGCAGGCCCACCTGGACCAGCCGGGAGACCTCCGGCAGCCGGCCGACGACGTTGTGGAAGATGGAGGCGTGCGACCAGGTGAAGCCCTCGTACGCATCCCGGAGGTCGGCGTGCGCGTCCAGATGGAGGATGCCCATCCCCGGGTACGCGTGCGCGTGGGCGGCGATCGCCCCGTAGACGCTCCCGTGGTCTCCACCCACCGTGGCCACCAGCTTCCCGTCGGCGATGAGGCGGGCCACGGTGCGCTCCAGCCACCGGTTGAGCTCCTCGCAGATCGCATTCACCCTGGCCAGGCCCGGGTCCGCGGGCGGGACGCCGCCGGCCTCGATGATGGGCGCCGCGAGCTTCTTGGCCTCGCCGTTCCATCCCCGCACCCGCGGATCCTCCGGGAGCATCGCGATCCCGTCGACGTACGGGCGGCCGGTCTCCAGATCGAAGAGGTCCACCTGGGCCGAGGCCCGCAGCACTGCCGACGGACCCTCCGCCGCGCCGCCTCCGTACGAGGTCGTCGCCTCGAACGGCACGGGCACCAGCACCACCCGCGCCTCGTCCACGGAGTGGGGGAGGCCGTAGGCCTTTCCCGGAAGTCCCGGGGCACCTGGGTCGAAGCTCATCGGCCGCTCCATGCGAGGACGATCTTTCCCACGTTCCGGTCCGCCACCAGATGCTCGAAGGCCTCGACCACCCGGTCCACCGGAAGGACCTGGTCCACCACCGGCCGGTAGGCGCCGCGGGCGAAGAGCGGGAGCACGTGCCGCTCCACGGCCCGGGCGAGGGCCATCTTCTCCTCGAGCGCCCGTGCCCGCAGCACGGTGCCGGTGATCTGCGCGCGCTTGCCCAGCGCCAGCCGGAGGTCGAGCTCGCTCCTCACCCCGTCCACCGTGCCCACCAGCATCATCCGGCCCCGCGGGGCGAGGCAGGCCAGCGACTCCGCGGTGTAGCGGCCGCCGACGAGGTCCAGGACCAGATCCACTCCCGCCCCGCCGGTGAGCTCCAGCACCCGCTCGGCGAACCGCGGCGCGTCGCGGGACACGGTGAGCGGGGTGAAGGGAACCAGCGCCGCCGCGCGCTCGAGCTTGCCCGCGTCGCGGCCGGTCCCGATCGCCGTGGCGCCCGCGGCGTGGACGACCTGCGCCGCCGCCGTGCCCACGCCGCTCGCCACCGCGTGCACCAGCACCCGCTCGCCGGCACCGAGCCGGCCCTGGAGCACCAGCGCGTCGAAGGCGGTGAAGAAGGCCTCGGGAATGGCCGCGGCCTCGGTGAGGGACAGCGCCTCGGGGACCGGCACCGCCTCCCGCTCGTGGACGACCAGCCGCTCGGCGAAGGCCGCCCCCGGAACCAGCCCCATGACCCGGTCACCGGGCCGGAAGCGGAAGGTCCGTGGGCCCGGCGCCCGGACCGTGCCCGCGTACTCCATGCCCGGCAGGTCCGCCGGAGTGCCCGGCGGCACCGGGTACTTGCCGAGGATCTGCAGCCAGTCCGCGCGGTTCAGCGCGGTGGCGTGAACGTCGACCACGATCTCCCCCGGCCCCGGGACCGGGTCTGCCACCTCCACCAGGCGCAGCCCCCGGGCGCTGCCGGGCTGCTCGATGCGGACCGCACGCATGTGGTTCTCCTCGGGCCGACCCGCCTGCCCTGCTTCCGGCCGGATTGCAAGCACGGGGCGGGGGACCCACCTTCCCTCGCTCCATGGAGGACGCCGACACCGAACGGCCGGCCCGGCCCCGCTGGCTCACTCTTCTCCGGACCGCCGGCGGCGTGGTGCTCGGCGTCGGGAGCGCGGTGCTCGTGGCGCGGCTCATGGGCATCCGCTTCGCCGACCTCGTCGCCTCGGTCCGCGGCGCCCGCCTCTGGCCGCTCCTCGCCGCGGTGGGGGGAACCTTCGTCCTGCTCGCGCTCCAGGCGCTGCGCTGGTGGCGGGTGGTGCGGCCGGTGCTTCCGCTCCGCTACCGCGAGGCCTTCTCGGCCATGCTGGTGGCCTCGGCCTTCAACGTGCTCATCCCCGCCCGGGGAGGAGACGTCCTCCGGGTGCAGTACCTGGGCAAGCGCACCGGCACCAGCCGGGTGACGCTTCTCGGCACCGAGCTGCTCGACTACTGGAGCGACAAGGCCGGATGGCTCCTGGCCTTCCTGATCACCTGGGTGGTGAGCCTCGTCGGCTGGAAGCAATCGCCCCAGCAGTGGCTGCTCCACGCCATCGGGGTGCTGGCCGTGCTCGTGTTCGGGTCGGGGGCGCTGGTGGGCATCGCCCATCTCCCGGTGCTCCGGCGGCTCTCGCCGAGGCTGGACCCCGGGCCCCGCTGGCTCCAGAAGCTCCGCTCGGGGTTCAGGGCGCACGACTGGCGGAGCCTGGTCATCGTGGTCGCGGGCCTGTCGCCGCTCCCCTGGCTGTGGGAGGTGCCGGTCATCATGGTGGCCGCGCACGCCCTCGAGCTCTCGCTCACGCCGATGGTGGCCTTCGCGATGCTCACCGCCGCGAATCTCGGGACGGTGGTCCCGGTGCCCGGCGGTGCGGGCTCGTTCGAGGCTGCCGGGGCCTACGCGCTCGCGGCGGCGGGTGTGCCGCATCACGCCGCGTTCGCCTTCGTCCTCCTGTACCACCTGAGTCTGCTCGTCCCCATGGTGGTGGCGGGCGTGGGCCTCGTGGCCCTCCAGGGGCGCTCCCTGGTGCCCCACCGCCGGGCGGGCCGCCTCCGGAGCGGGCGCCGGGACGCGGTGCTGGAACCTGGACGCCCCCGGCCGTAGAACCCTGGGCTCCTTGGAACGCATCGTCCCCTGTCC
>DASROG010000064.1:0-10108 GCA_035646995.1 Myxococcaceae bacterium | reverse complement strand
GCCAGTGTTGCGCTCCGGCGTTCAACAAGGCGAATGCAAGCTCAACCAGGCCCAACCACGACTCACTCGAGTCCAAGCATTTCGCAGGCCTCGCCCACAACCACTGGGCCTCACTTGGGCTTCTTCGGGCAGTTTCTATTTTCGAATCCTAGTTCCCCAGTTTTTTCAGTAAATGATTCACTGGTTACAGGGTTTGCTTCCAGCATGTTGCGCCTATGTTGCGCTGGCTGGTCCCCACCGTATCTCCGGGAGCTCTCCTCGTGGATGGCGCCGATGTGCATCGGTCAGCTCGGCGGCTGCTGCTCCTCGGCCGTGTCGACTCGGGCACCAGGCGTCGTAGCCAGCGCGCGAGAGACCGTTCACACATCCTGTCCACATCTGAGCCGCCGGAGAGCAGGTGCTCAAGACGGATGGGCATCCGATTCACTTGCTCGGGTAGCCACGCGGGCTCAAGGTCGGTGTAGACGCGGTCGGTGATCTGCACGTCCGAATGGCGGAGGAGGCGGCTCCGGCAAGGGTCGGAGCACCGGCCATCTGCAGGAGGCTCGCGCAGGTCCGCCGGAGGTCGTGGAAGCGGAGCTTTCTGACCTTGGCACGGGCCAGAGGAGGATTTGGTGCTCGGGGCAGAGCTTCTGGGCATCCGTCCCGGTCCGCTCGCGGTGCTTGCACCCCTTCGCCCGGCATCGCTGCTCGTAGCCTTCGACGACTCCTGCCCGGCCAAGCGCCCGACGCAGCACGTGCTCCAGCCGGACGTCCTTGCGCATCCGTCGACCGATCCGGGGGCACGGTTTTCGGCAGACTCGTCCGCAGAGGTGGGGGAAGAGCAGCTCGGACGGGGAGGACGCCTCGGCCTCGTCGAGCCAGGGCAGCGCGGCGTCGGGGATCGGAATCTCCGCCAGCTGGCCGTTCTTCGTCACCTCACGATCCCAGCTCCGCCGAATCCGGATGATGCGCCGCTCTCGTCGATATCGCTCTTCCTTAGCGACAAGGCCTCGCCCTTTCGAAGGCCGAGGAGGATGCACCGGAATTCAGGAGGTCCTTCCACACCACGCTGCGTGCGCTCGCGTACGACGCGGTGGCGCACGCGTAGTTCTCCAGCCACCAGCAGATGAGTTCACCGACGGTTTCGCTCGTTTCGCGTGGAGAGCGAAGAACGTTGGACTCGGACTGTTTCCCCTCGGTGCGTGCAACCGCTGCTGCCCGCGCGCCCGGGCGACCCTCCGGCTGGCACTTCGGGACGATCGGCGGCTCGTGGCCTGAAACGACCTCCCGGAGAACCTCGGACGAGACTCACCAGAGGCCGAGCTGGGGCGGGGAGGTGGCCGGGGCAAGGGGAAGCGGCCTGGAGGGGAGCCGCAGGTTCAGGACATCCGGGAGCGGCCCTCGCGATTGATGTCCGCGCGCGAAGCCACTACGGTGCTGGGTTTTTCTCCTTCGGAGCAACCGGCCAATGCGAGTCTTGCGCGTGCTGTCGACAGCCCTCCTTCTCCCGCTGGCACTCGTCCTCTCCACGAGCGCCCGTGCCGAGACGAAGGGACTGCCCGATCTGCGTGAGGCGCGCGATGCCGAGCTTCAGCGCGGGCTCGAAGGCGTCGTGCGCGAGCTCGGGCTGGCGGGAGAGGTGCGGGCCGGCCGACTTTCACTCGCGGTCGTCGACGTCACCGAACGCAACGCGCCCCGCCTCGCGACGCTGAACGGCGACGAGATGATGTATGCGGCGAGCCTGCCAAAGATCGCCATCCTCCTCGGCGCCCTGGTCGAGGCCGAGACGGGCCGGCTGCCGCTCGACGGGACGCGCCTGGAGGCGATGACCCGCATGATCCGATACTCGAGCAACGAGGACGCCACGCGCGTTATCGAGTGGGTGGGCGAGGAGCGCCTCCTCGACATCCTCCAGTCGCCGCGATTCCGGCTCTACGACGCGGGCGGAGAGGGCGGCCTCTGGGTCGGAAAGACCTACGGGAAGGAAGCAGCCTACAAGCGGGACCCGGTCCGCAACCTGTCGCACGGCGCGACCGCCTTCCAGGTCGCCCGGCTCTATTACCTGCTCGCCAACGATGCACTCCTGACGCGCCCGCTCAACGCCCTGATGAAGGAGATGCTGTCGAACCCGGGCATTCACCACAATTTCGTGAAGGCGCTGGAAGGCATTCCGGGGATCCGGATCTTCCGCAAGTCGGGCACCTGGAAGGACCACCACGCCGACAGTGCGCTGGTCGAGTACGGGTCGCATCGCTACATCCTCGTCGGCATCGCCGACCATGCCCGGGGAGGCGAATGGCTGGTGCGGCTCGGCCGGGCCCTGCATCACCTCGTTGTCGGCCCGTCACGGATGGAGCTCGCCGGCCGCTGACCGCGGGTGGCTCGCCGGCCGGCCCTCACCGCCGGTCGTGCAGCTTCTCCATCAGGCGGTGGAACCGCGTTGCCACCGCCTGGTGCTCGGCCGCGGAATTCTTCCGGAGGACGTTCGTGACCAGCGTCGTCATGTAGAACAGCTTCCGTCCGGTCGCCGGAGACTCGATGATCGCGGTCGAGTTCATGTAGTTCTTCACGTTTCCGGCGTAGGGCCTGCAGGTGAACCCCGGTTCCGGGGCGCACTCGAAGAGCGAGCCTGACTTGAAGTACACCGCCGCGTCGGCGAGCGCGGGCGAGGAGGCGTACCGGATGCGACGCTCCGTCACGTAGATCAGCCGCTTGATCTCGCGGCTGGACCACTCGTCGACGATCCGGCCTTGCTCCAGTCGCAGCAGGTATCGCATCAGCTCCCGCGCGGTGCCGCAGCTCGTGCCGGCGTCGGGCACCTTGCGCTTGCCGGTGGCGGTGAAGAAGCTTCCCTGTCGAAAGGAATCGACGTCGAGGCCGTTCCGGGTCAACGGCTCGTAGAAGGTGTTCTCGAAGAGAGCGGTGAGTTCCGGTTTCGGCGTCTCGTCGAAGAAACGCTCGATCTCGCCCTCCGGGGGCGGATAGGCAGCGCCGTACCGGCGCAGCAGCATCGCCTCGCGCATCACCATCCCGGCGGCGGAATTCGAGCTCGGCGACAGCATCCAGTCCAGCCATTCGTAGAGCCTCCCGCGGTCGCCGATCTGCACGGGCCGGCGGATCAGCTTCTTCGTCTGCGGATCGAAGAGACGAACCGTGTGGCTGTCGTGCTGCGAGAAGCCGTCGGCGATGACGAACGTCTCCTTGAGCGTGCGCTTGCGCGCTTCGAGGTCGTTCGGATGGAGGTCGGCGAGCGCCTGGAACAGAGCGAGCGCGACGAGGAGCTTGCCGACGCTCCCAACGTTCTGCTTGTGGTCGCCCCGGTGCTCGGAATAGCGCGGCCTCGCCGGGTCGGTGAGGTCGAGCAACGCGAAGCCATATGCCTCCAGGCCGCCGGTGAGCGTGGCGGCGACCAGCCGGGTGAGCTCGGGATCGGGCTCCGGCAGGTCGAACGTCTGGCCGGCGAGACGCAGGTCCACGTCCTGCGTCGGCAGCAGTGCGCCCGGCGGCTGCCTGACATCCTTCACGACCCCCTGTTGCGCGAGCCGGATGCCTTCGAGGCGCCGGATGCCGGTCTCCGGATAGCCGTCGAGCGGATAGCCGAGCGAGGCGCCCGGCACCGCCGCGCCAATCGCCAGGGCGCAGGACGCGAGGGTTGGAGCCGGATGCCAGCTCCGGATCATTGCATCGGCTCGCGCATGTCGACCCTCCGGTCCAGATTCCTCGCGAGCACCCTGTCCAGCTCGATGAGGTAGCTCGCGCTGCGCGCCGCGCGGCTCTCGTTGAAGGGGCGGATCTGCAGCAGCCACAGCTTGCCCTCGACGAACGCGAACTCGACGTCTGCGGCCACGGGCTTCCCGTCCTCGCCGATCTGCGGGAACTTCGCGGCAACCTCTTCGGCGAAGGTGATGAGCTGCTTCATCTCGCCTGGTCGCAGCAGCGTCTCGGCCCCGGAGGTCGGCAGCTTCGCGATGCCGCCGCTCGACCGGGGGGCCATGCGCCGCGGCGCGGTGGCGGTGGCCATGAGGCGCGCGTTGCCGGTCTTCCGGTCGATCCGCACCGACTCCGCCGCCTGGCCATCCACCGCACCGCCGAGGCCTTCGTTGACGGCGACGGAGAGCACGTCGGGATCACCGGTGTCGACGTCCTGGGTGATCATCACCCCGGAGATCTCCGACGGGATGGTGCGAAGGAGCAGCACGGCGGGGTACACGTGCTCGGGCCCCTTCATGTGCGCCTGCCGCCAGGCCCACGCCCGCGGCGTGTACGGGGAGGCCCAGACCTCCGAGATCCCCTTCACGATGTTGTCGAAGCCGACGACGTTGAACAGCGTCAGGTTGAGGCCGGCACCGGTGAAGCCGGGCAGGTCCTCGACGTTGGTGTCGGAGCGGACGAAGACGCCGCCGTCGAAGCTCGGGCCGAACTCCCGGGCCATCGCCGCTCGCAACTGGCTCCGGAACTCGGGACCCGGATCGGTTTCGCGGATGATCGAGTAGATCTCGGCGCGAAGCTTCTCCCCGAAGGCACTGGCCTCCGGCGACCCGGCGGGCATTGCCTCCAGCTTGCGGAAGCTCTCGACCATCCACTCGTGGACGGTCCTGCCGGTGCCTCGGTAGGGCCGGTCGAGCACCACGGCGCGGTAGAGGCCGAACGGGATGGCGAGGCCGGGCGCGACCCTGCCGGGGAAGAGCGCCTCGAGCTCGGCGAGCCTGGCCGCCTTGGGTCCCACCACGCGGCCGGAATCGCGCGCGCGGAGATCCCTCAGAATGACGAAGTCCTTCTTCGAGAGGTCGAGCTTCGCGAGATCGGGCTCGAACGTCACCCTGGTCTCCGCGCTGGTCGCCTTGCCGAACACGCCGTCCCACCGGGGTCCGTCCTCGCTGATCTCGACGGTGGCGCCGGGGCTGACGGCCAGCACGATCCTCCTGCCCTCGTTGGCGCGCAGCTCGGGCACGAACGAAAGGTCGACCGCGACGTTCGGAATTCCGAGGTTGCGGGCGAGCAGCTGGACGTGCGAGAGAGGGTTGCCGGGGCCGGCGGTCAGGATTCCCGCGAGCGGTGGGAGGTCGGCGACCGTCTCGGGCAGCACGTAGATTCCGTCGGGCCGGAAGTCCTCGAGGCGCTTCAGGTCGGGCGCGGCGCGCAGGACGCCCCGGGCCAGGCCGGGGTTCAGCGCGACGAAGCCCGCGCCGATGTCTCGATCGAAGAGCTTGTGCCGGGCGCCGGCGAGCCGGTTCGCGTCACGCAGCAGCGCGTCGAGCACCTGCGAGTAGAAGAGCAGCGGACCACCCCGGAGTTGATCCTGGACGAAGAGGCCAGCGAGCGGCTCGATCTCCCCGAGCCTGTCCATCGCCTCGCCGAACTCGAGCCTCAGGGACCCCGTGCCCCAGCTGGGGAGGAGGGCGAGGTAGCGCAGCTCGCGCAGGTAGTCGCCGAGCCGCATCTCTTCGACCGACAGCGCCGCGAAGGACCTGCGGAGCTCGGCGCGCTCCCTTGCGTTGATCAACCCGGTACCGTAGGCAGCGTCCCCCGCGGCGGCGAGCATCGCCATCACCGAACCTCGGGCAACCCTCGCACTGTCGCTGCGCGCGTCGGCGGCCGTGCGGAAGTTCTCCGCCTCGACGGCGAGCGAGAGATCGAGCAGGCGCAATCGCGCTGCCGGCGACTGCACCTTCGGCAGGGCGTCGCGAAGGGCGGCCAGGAGTCTCGCGGTGACGGCGTACCGGTACCTTGCGTCGCCCCGCACGGCGTAGTCGTCGCGAGCCTCGCGCAGCAGCTTCTGTAGCCAGGGCGCGGCCGGAAGGGCTCTGGCGTCGGTCTCGAGCAGGTCGCCCAGCGGGCGGGGCGCGTAAAGCCGCTCGATCTCCGACGCGAGCGCCTGGGCCTGCTGCTTGAGCGCGGCGTCCCGGGTCCTCGTGGAGTAGGCACGCACGCTTGCCGCGTCGGAGACGTCGATCGCGTTGTGGATCTTGATCCGCAGCGACTGGAACGCCGGATCGCGGTCGGCCACCGCCGCGGCCATGTTGCGCACCTTCTGCGCCGAGGCCGAGTCGAGGCCGTGCGGCAGAAGCCGTACCCCGGTACGAAGCGCGAGGAAGCGGCGACCGTTCCACTCGTCCCTGGTCGCCATGGCGATCAGGAGGTTGCGCGCCCCTTCCCGCTCGTCCTCCTCCTGGATCGCGCCCCGGTAGAACTGCGCCCTGCGCAGGATCCAGCCCCCGTCGGCGACCACGAGAAATCGCTCGATCAGGAGCTGGGCGTAGACGTCGGGAAAGTCCGGGGCGGCGAGCGCCTTGGTTGCGTCGAGCCCGGCGAGGAACATCGCGACGCGGTAGCCCGCCGACCGCAGTCGCTTCGTGCGGTCGCTCCATTCGCCGTGCTGCCACCCCTCTCCCTTCTCGGCGCACCCGTAGTCGTGGGGGAACAGGATGCGGCCGTCCTTGCAGAACCACCTGATGGTGGAGAACGGCCCGCGCTCGGTTTCCTTCATCTCGCCGATCCAGCCCCGGTACGTGTCGAGGGTTTCGGCTGTCGCCGTGCTGGCCGCGAGCAACGCCGCCCCGGCGAGGCCGAGGGCCACGACCCTGAGCGGGGCGGCACGGAAGATCACAGGGTTCTTCTTACCGGACTGCAGCGGCCCCCGGTCATGCCGGGGGGCTCGCGCACCGGGCGCCGCCCTGGTCGACGTCGCGGTGCTGCCGGCGTGGCCACCCTGCAGCCGCGTTGCGTCTGGGACGGTTCAGCGAGGGGTGATCATTGATCCCTGAAGTAGGCGACGGTCGTGCGGTGCGCCCAGAGCGCCACCGCGCCGGCGGTCGCGCCCTGCTTAAGGTCACGGACGACGAGCACCGGCTGGACGTGCGCGTGTCCGACCGGCCCCGGCCGGGCAGCGGGCGAGCGGTCAGGGGAATGCCGAGGACTGCTCGAGCGTGGTGCGGAACTCGAGCCGCACGCGCCCTCCGCCGGGCCTCGCGAGGGTGACCCGGGCGGTCCGGCTGAAGCTGGCCGTGTGATCCACCAGGGTTCCCGGCTCGAGCAGCAGGTCATCGGTGAACACGAGCGTCGCGTCGACGAGCTCGGCCTCGGCGGGGTTCACCCCGTTCCGGATGAGCAGCGTCTCCGCCGAACGCATCGCCTGGCGCGCCGCCTCCTCCTTGTTCACCTCGTACTGCGCGCTGATCCGGGCGCACCGGGCCGTGTCGCAGGGCTCGAGGCGGTCGACCGTCAGCGTCTTCCGGGTGACGGTCGGGTCGGGATCGGCGGCGACCCAGGTCGAGCCCGGCGCGCTCGGGCGTCCTGCGACGTCGCGCACCGTCATCTCGAACAGCGCGACGGCGATCTGCCGGACCTGCTCGGGGCCAATCATCTGCGACGAGACCTCCGCCTCCGGCGGGGTGAACATCGCGGACAGCACCTCGGCGGCGCGCTCCGTCCCCCGCACCTCGAGGACGCGTGGCTCCGAGCTCACCAGGAGATCGACGGACACCGGGTCGCCCGGCCGGCGCTCACCGTCGAGCACCTGGGCGTCGTTGATCCGCAGCGACACCCGCTGGAGCTGGTGCGTCACCAGGAACCGGTCGCCCTGCTTCGTGAACGCCATGTTCCAGACGAACTCCTGCTCACCCCGCTCGCGGTAGGGCGTTCCCACGAGGCTCGTCTCGGTCACCACCTTGACCGTGCGCACGTACCGGGTGCCGGTCCGCGGCGCATAGGTGAAGGTCGAGGCGACCGGAGGCGTCGTCGCGCACCCGGCCCCGAGCGCCAGAACAAGCAGCCACCCACGTCGCATGGTCGACAGCCCTTCCCGGGGCACCTTGCCCTTCGCCCCGGTGAGTTCCTCAACCAGACGCTTTGTTACGTGGGTCGCCGGCTCCCGGGGAGCAAGGTGCGGAAAGACTGCGGACGGCACGGCATGGGCCCACCCACAGGCGTGGGGGGAGTACCCGTGTCGGGTGACCTCCGGACCCGTTCGAAAGCGGACCTCGGTAAGCACGAGAGGGACTACCCTCCGTCGCATGCTCCTGGCCGCCGCACTCGCCCTGCTCACGACCGCGGCGCCTGCTGCGGATGTGGAGGGCCGGCTGGACGACGGCTACGCGCTCACGCTCCGAGGTGGCGTGAGCCTGGGCTCCTACGAGGCGGGGCTCAGCTGGACCCTCGTCCGGCTGTTCCGCCCGGATCCCGGGGTGAGCGAGCTGCTGCTCCGGCGCCGGCCACGGCTGGTCGCGGTCACCGGGGCCTCGGCGGGGAGCATCAACGCGATGCTTGCCGCGGCGCTCTATTGCGAGAGCGACGCAACCGCCGGCCGGTCCGGCATCGACGACAACCTCCTCCGGAGCGCCTGGCTGAGGGTCGGGATGGATGAGTTGCTCCCACAAGATCCGCGTGCCTACCGTCCCGAGGATGCGGTCTTCGCCTCGGCCGCCCTCGAACCGGTGGTGGACGAGATAAGACGGGCGCTCACCCAGGGTGGGATGAGCTTCCGCCCCGGGTGCCGGCTGCCGGTGGGGCTCACCGTCACCCGCGTGACGCCTCTGGAGCAGGTCGTCGGGGGGCTGCGGGTCAGCGCGCAGCGAGCGGTGCTTCCGCTGCTCGTCGAGGTCGACGGGAGCGGCCAGGTGCGCTTCAGCCGGCAGCCGCTGCCCGGCGCGGTCGATGCCACCGACAGCCAGCTCGCCCCCGCGGACTCGGCGGAGATGGGCCGGGTGGGGGTGCATCCCGAGGTGGTACTGCAGTCCCTGCTCGCCTCGGCGGCCTTTCCGCTCGCCTTCCGGCCCCGGATCCTCTGCGAGTGCGCGGCCGAGTGCGGGTCGGACGCGGAATCCACCGACGGGACCTGCCCGGGTCCCCAGGCGACGCCGCTCACCGGGCTGTCCTGCCAGGCCCAGTCGGCGGCGAGGGGTGGGCGCGCGCTGAAGATCTGCATGCGCCGGTTCGTGGACGGCGGCGTCTTCGACAACGCCCCGGTGGGCCTCGCCCTGGAGCAGTCGGAGGCGTTCTGGCGGCCCTCGGTGCTGAAGCCGCTCACCGCCATCTTCGTCGATCCGGACATCCGGCGGTTCCAGCCCTTCGAGACGCGCGAGCAGGTGGACCGCAGCCTCCGCGGCGGCGGGGCGATCCTGACCTTCGCAGGCGACCTCATCCACACCGCCCGGAACCGGGAGCTCGCGCGCGCGGCGCAGGCGGGCGGCTGGAACCGCACCACCCGGAGGCTGCTCCTGAAAGGGGCCGGTCAGCTCCGCGAATACGGGCAGCTCCTGGGCGAGCTGCTCGATCTCGAGGGCCCGCCCCGGAGCGCTTCGCCTCCTCCGGCTCTCCACGGCACTCCGCCGGAGCGGGCCCGGGTGGCGCGGATCCTCCAAAGCTGCCTGGTCCGGCTCGGCCCCCGCCCCCTCGATCCCGTCTCCGACGTGCTCAGCCGCCAGTGCGCCGGCTTCCTCCGCGGAGAGACGGTGAGGGATCCCCTCGAGGACGACCCGACGCTGCGCGCGCGCGCCGGCGAGCCGCTGTCGGAGGCGGAGCTGGTCGAGCTGGTCACCCTCACGACCCGGAGCTTCACCCCGGGCAATCCCACCCGGCAGGCCACGGTCCGGAAGATGCTCGACCCCGCCGCCAGCACCCGTGCGCGGATCGAGATGGGGCGACGGCTCGCCGACGACCTCGAGACCGTCTCGGTCTTCGAGGTCTACCTGGCCGAGCAGATCGACCGGCTGAGCCACGGGGACCTGCCCGAATCGCGACTGGTCGAGCTGCGCGGGCAGCTGCTCCGTTACCTCACCGTGCTGGAGGCCCTCGGGCCATCCGCTGCCCAGGTCGCGGGTGCCCAGCTGGAGGAGGCGCTCTCCGTGCTCGCTGCGCGCACCGGTCCCGGCGTCGTGCCCGCCGAGGCGCGCCGGGCCGTGGAGGAGACGCGGGCTGACGCGCCGGGCACGCTCTTCGGCATCGCCCGGCTGCTGCCGCTCCTGTCCCTCCTCGAGGCCCTGCCCGCATCACAGGCGGACGCCGGACTGCTCCGCGCCTGGGGGAGGCTGGACCGGCTGGTGCAGCTCCGCCCCCGGCTCCAGTCACTCGCCGCCGACACGCACCAGTTGGCCGCGGACGCGCGGACGGTCCTCTCCAACAACGCACC